>JAZSGJ010000012.1:0-21653 GCA_045532675.1 Eubacteriales bacterium
CATGCATTCCACCGAGGGAAACTCTTGCGTATTTTCTTTTGAGGGCTCTCGCAACAGATGCGGCAACGGAGGTTTTTCCGACACCGGGGGGACCGACAAGGCAGATGATTTGATTCTTTACATCGGGAGAAAACTGTTTTACCGCGACAAATTCAAGAATTCTTTCTTTTACCTTTTGAAGTCCGTCGTGGTCTGCATCAAGTATTTTTCTTGCTTCATCTACGGTAACCGTGTCGGTTGTTTTTTTAGAGAATGGAAAATCAAGACACGTGTCAAGATACGTGCGTATAACGGTGCCTTCTGCCGCACCGAAAGGCGTTTTGGCAAGCTTGCCGAGTTCTTTAAACAATTTCTCTCTTATTTCATCGGGAATAGCGGCGGCATTGATTTTATCCTCGTACTCCTTGATTTCGTCATCATCATCGTCTCCAAGCTCAGACTGAATGGCTTTGATCTGTTCGCGAAGAAAATAGTCCTTCTGATTTCTGTCTATTTTCTCTCTTACCTGCATTTGGATTGAGTGCTCGCATTCAAGAAGCATTGATTCTTCTTCGAGAGCAATAAGCAGCTTTTCGAGTCTTGTTTTGGGAAGAGTTGCTTCGAGTACGGATTGCTTGTTTTTATAATCGATAATAGCGGCCGATGCCACAAAGTCCGCAAGATATCCGGGTTCGGAAATGGCCTCTGCGGCAAGTCTCATTTCATCGGTGAATGTGGGATGAATATCCTTGAGAGGCTTTAAGCGGTTTTTGACTTCATGTATAAGTGCCTCTATGGTTGAGGATATTATCTGAGTTTTACTTTCTTCTTTTAACGTGACTTCAGCGGTTAAAAATCCGGATTCTGTACTTACAGATGCGATTTTTGCTCTTGCGACACCTTCAAATATTACAGAGAGTGTGCCGTGCGGATTTTTGACTACGTGTTTTATTTCAGCAAGAACGCCTATTTTGTAAAGGTCATTTTCTTCAGGACTTTCAACCGATATATCTTTTTGAGCCGCAAGAATAATTTTTGCGTCATTTATGGTTGCGGCGGCTGTAAAAGCTTTAAGAGACGACGGTCGCGAAATTTCTATATTTAACTGTACTGCGGGGAATGCTACTACACCGCGCAGGGGAATAAGCGGAAGACGGGCTTCTTGATAATCGTTAAGATTTAATGCCATAAATATTACCTCATAAGTGTGCTAATGGAACATTTGCGATAAATATTCATTATATTATAACATATTGAAAGGTAAAAATCTATATATTTTTGAAATTTTAAAAAATAATTAAAAAATGAGTTAGCGCATTTGCTAACTCATAAATAAAAGATAAAGCATGAACCCCGGTGGATTGCATCATATGATTGAAGCTTTGTAGACCATGCCTATCGTTTAGTAAAAACATTATAGCCTAAACGTTTCGATTTGTAAAGATGTAATTTTCAACAATTTTAGCTATCTATTTTTGTAAAATAGGTAAAAAATGCTCTGAAATTAAGAAAAATTAAGAAAAATATAAAAAATCTTAAAAAAGCATTGACAAAGAAGAATTTTAGTGATATAATTATTAGGAAGTTAAATGACTTCTACAAATTAAGCAGAATTTCCGTTCTCGCCATACCATAAGTGCGTGCGTATGGTTAATACTTTTAAATGTCTTATCAAAGAGGGATATTTGGGTGCGTACGGAATTTCTGTATGCATTTTTTGTTTTGGAGGTATAAAACAATTAGCACCAGTAACAACAAGGATTTACCTATTAACGAAGAAATAAGGGTTCCGGAAGTAAGAGTAATAGGGTCAAACAATGAGCAGCTTGGAATTATGAAGATTGACGATGCAAGGACGTACGCTTACAATAATGGCGTGGATCTTGTTCTTATAGTTCCCAATGCAACCCCGCCTGTATGCCGTGCGATAGATTACGGCAAGTTCTGTTTCGAGCGTGATAAGAGAGAAAAAGAAGCTAAAAAGAAGCAGGTAATTGTTAAGGTAAAAGAAGTGCAGTTGTCATGCCGTATTGAAAAGCATGATTTTGACACAAGAGTTAATCATGCTAAAAAGTTTCTCGCCGAGGGTAACAAGGTTAAAGCCGTAGTTAAGTTTAGGGGCAGAGAAATGTCACATATGGAGCTTGGACGCGAGGTTATTGAGAAGTTTCAGGAAGCGTGTAACGGTGTCGGCGTTGCAGAAAAGAAGCCGATACTTGAAGGTCGCTTTATGTCAATCATTCTTTCTCCGGTAAAGTCTGAGAAAAAATAATCGCTAAACTTCATATATTTAATTTGTTTTACAATAAAGGGTAATACCCAAGAATAAAGGAGAATAAATCATGGGAAAAATCAAGACACATAAAGCATCTGCCAAGAGATTTTCTCTCACAGGAAGCGGCAAGGTTAAGATGTCTCACAACAATCACCGTCACAATCTCGGTTTAAAAACAGCGAAGCGTAAGAGAGGTCTTCGCAAGGGCGCGATACTTAGCGAAAGCTTTGCACCTACTTACAGAAGCCTTATTCAGGAGTAATAAGGAAACAAGAGAAAATTTGGAGGAATAGATAAAATGGCAAGAGTTAAGGGCGCTATGATGACGCGCAAGAGAAGAAAGAGCATTCTTAAGGCTGCAAAAGGCTATTGGGGCTCAAAATCAAAGCATTTTAAGATGGCTAAGCAGGCCGTTCTCAAAAGCGGTAATTATGCTTTCGTTGGCCGTAAGCAGAAAAAGAGAGATTTTCGTTCTCTTTGGATTGCAAGAATTTCCGCTCAGGCAAGAGTTAACGGTATGAACTACTCGACTCTTATGCATGGTCTTAAGGTTGCAGGAATTGACCTTAACCGTAAGATGCTCAGCGAAATCGCTATTGCTGATAAGGATGCATTCGCAGCAATTTGCGAGAAGGCTAAGGCAGCTCTTTAATATATACCCGGTTTTCCGCGAAGTCGGTCAACCGGGATTTTTTTAGTATTATAATATGCAACTTTTTAGGCAGAATGGAGTTTTGTATGAAGATCATCAGTGAGTTGATAACAAGTAGGAATAACGCCCTTGTTAAATGGGCGGCTTCGCTATGCGATAAAAAGGGAAGAGAGAATTCAAGATGCTTTATAGCCGAGGGAGAGAAGCTTTCATACGAAGCTATGGAAGCTGGACTTGATATAACCCATGTTTTTATAAAAGAGAGTAAAAAGGACAGGATTTTTCCCCAAATTACGAATCTATTAAAAGATGAAATTTATAAAAACACAGAGGTTATAACGCTTTCAGACGGCACTTTTGAAAAAATTTCTACAGAAAAAGCTCCGCAAGGCATTATAAGTGTTATAAAATATCTTGACTTTTTCCGTGAGATTGATATAATATATAAGGAAGAGTTTTTCTTTGACACAAAAGAACGTATTATAATTCTTTCATCCATGCGTGACCCAAGCAATCTCGGATCGGTGATAAGAAGTGCTGTTGCTTTTGGTGTTGACCACGTAATTCTTACTGCCGATTCTGCGGATATCTATAATCCCAAAACCGTAAGAAGCGCTATGGGTAGCCTTTTTCGCGTTAAGGTCAGCATAGTCAAGGATATCAACTCCTTTGTTATTGCTATTAAAAGCAGCGGACGCAGAGTGCTTGCCGCAGAGCTTAGCGATAACGCGATATCCCTTTCCGATATCGGACTTAAATCGAGCGATGCCGTAATTATCGGAAACGAGGGGCACGGGATATCTCCGGAGCTTTCCTCACTTTGTACCGCGAGCGTATATATTCCGATTTCAAAGAAGACGGAATCGTTAAACGCATCTGTTGCGGCGGCTTTGTTTATGTGGGAGCAAAATAAATAAACTTCGGTGGGTTATGGATAAACTTTTACATACCGTTTGGCTTTCTTTGTCTTGTACTCCCGGACTTGAAACCTTTTCTAAGCTGTTAAATAGGTTTTCTTCTCCGGAAAAAATATATGATGCTGATGGCGAATCTATTGCATCGTGCATAGGCTCGCGTTCAAGCGATTATAATTTACTTATAGATAAGAGCTTAGAGCGAACGAAGCGCATAATTGATTTTTGCAAACGCAAGAACATAGGAATACTTACTTATTTTGATGATAATTTTCCCGAAAATCTAAGAAAAATAAAAAATCCGCCCGTTCTTATTTATTATAGAGGCGTTTTACCTGATTTTAATAATGAAACGTTTATTTCAATCGTTGGCACAAGGCTTCTTACCGAGTACGGAAAGAAAAACGCATTTTCCGTATCCTGCGATCTTGCAAGGGCGGGTGCTGTTATTGTATCCGGAATGGCAATCGGTATTGATGGAGTTGCTCACTCCGGAGCGCTTGCCGCAGGTAAAAAAACGGTAGCCATACTTGGATGCGGTATAGATATATGTTATCCAATCCATCACAGAAAATTAGCGCAAAACATTGTAAAATGCGGCTGTGTGATTACTGAATACGCACCGGGTACACGTCCTGACAGGCATAACTTTCCAACAAGAAACAGATTAATAAGCGGACTTTCCGATGCAACTCTTCTTATAGAGGGGCGTGAGAGGAGCGGCGCTCTTATAACTGCAAGACGGGCGTTAGAACAAAGAAGGTTTGTTTACGCTCTGCCGGGAAACGTAGGAAACGCTAACAGCGAAGCTTCAAATCTTATTATTAAGAATGGGGCAAAGCTTTTTACGTCTGCGGATGACATCGTCAGGGATTTTGACAAAATTTATCCCGGTAAATTAAATCCTTTTATTTTATCTGAATCGTTTAAGACGGATATGAATTATGTTTTATCCGAGCTTAAGGTATCCTCTGAGGTTCGAAGCTTTGATAAAACAAGAATAACAGAAAATGTTTACGTAAATTCAACCAAACCGTCTTCGGTTAAAGAAGCTGTTACGGAAAAAGAACAAATTGAAAAAGCGGAAAGCGAGGTTTTTGCATTTGATAAAAATACGCTTTCACTCTATAAAAAAATTCCTGTAAATAAGGATTGCTCTGTTGAGAATTTAATAGACGAGTCGCATACCCTGCGTGACGTAATGCAATGCTTGCTTAAACTTGAAATAGCAAAGTTCATAGTCATGCTTCCGGGAGACAGAGTTAAACGTAATTTAAAATAGAAAGGCAGCGGTTTTGCCGCTTATAAATATATGGCAAATTTGGTAATAGTGGAGTCACCCGCTAAAGCGAACACTATAAAAGGATACCTTGGCTCAAACTACAAGGTTATAGCATCAAAAGGACACGTCAGGGATCTTCCCAAAAGCACACTTGGAATAGACGTTGAAAACGGTTTTGCACCGCACTACATCAATATTCGCGGAAAAGGCGATATCATAAAAGAGCTTAAGAAAGAAGCAAAAACTGCAAAGAAAATATACCTTGCAACCGACCCTGACCGCGAGGGTGAGGCAATTTCGTGGCATATTGCAAATCAACTAGGAATACCTGCCGATAAGGAATGCAGAGTAACTTTTAACGAAATAACAAAAAATGCTGTAAAAGAAGCGATTAAAAAGCCACGCAAGATAAATGAGGATCTTGTAAACTCCCAACAAGCAAGAAGAATACTTGACCGTATAGTTGGATTCAGTCTCAGTGAGGTGCTTTGGAAAAAGGTAAAGAGCGGTCTTTCGGGCGGTAGAGTTCAATCAGTTGCTACAAGAATCATAACCGAAAGAGAAGATGAAATACGCGCGTTCGTTCCTCAGGAATACTGGACTATAGAAGCAACGCTTGATAATTCGGATGGAGAGATTTTAGATACCAGATTCTTTGGAACAAAGAATGCTAAAATTAAAATATCAAGTGAGAAAGAAGCCGTTGATATAGAGAAAAAAATTAAAGGCGGTAAGTTTACCGTTTCATCGGTAAAGCATTTTGAAAAACAGAAAATGCCGGCTCCACCGTTCACAACATCGACGCTTCAGCAGGAAGCATCCAAGAAGCTTGGATTTCAGACACAGAAAATAATGAAGGTTGCTCAAGAGCTTTACGACGGTCTTAACATCGGAGCAGAGTTCGGCGGCTTCCAGGGTCTTATCACATATATGCGTACAGACTCGCAGCGAATTGCTCCGGAAGCGCAGAGGGCGGCGGCCGATTTCATAAAAACAAATTACGGTGCAGAAAATATTCCGTCGTCTCCAAGAATATATAAAAGCAGCTCAAATTCTCAGGATGCGCACGAAGCAATTCGTCCGTCTGACGTATATATTCAACCTAAAAGCATCAGAAAATTCCTTACTTCAGATCAATATAAGCTTTATAAACTAATATGGGAGCGTTTTATTGCAAGCCAGATGGCTGCAGCGGTGTTTGATACAGTTTCTATCGAAATAGAAAATTCCGGATACATCTTTAAGTCTGGCGGATACGTTATTAAGTCGCGCGGTTATATGAACGTGTATGATAACACAGAGGAGCCTGAAGATGAAGAAAATGTTAATCTTATCAGATTACCAGACGTAAAGAAGAATCAAGTGCTTGATGCTAAAAAAATAACTAAGAATCAGCATTTCACTGAGGCACCGCCAAGATATACAGAGGCATCACTTATTAAATTTCTTGAGGAAAACGGAATCGGACGTCCTTCAACTTATGCACCGATTATTTCTATAATCGTTTCGCGGGAGTATGTTAAGCGTGAAGGAAAATCTCTTGTCGCAACAGAGCTTGGAGAAATAACCACCAAGTTTATGAGAGAAAATTTTCCGGATATAATCGATTATGAATTTACTGCTTCAATGGAATCGCAGCTTGACTCAATTGAGAATAAAGAAAATACAATAAACGGTGTTCTTTCGGATTTTTACAAGAAATTTGAAAAAGATCTGAAAACTGCATCATCATCAGAAAAATCATACGTAACAGTGCTCAAGGTTGAGGAGAGCGACATTACCTGTGACCAATGCGGTGCTAAAATGGTGTACAAGAACGGCAAATTCGGAAAATTCCTTGCATGCCCGAATTATCCAGCCTGCAAAAACACAAAGGCAGTTGATAAAGAAGGAAAGGTTGTTGAAGCCGTGCAACCCAAAAAGGAATACGCAGGCTTCAAATGTGAGCTTTGCGGCGGAGAGATGATTGTCAGAAGAGGTAAATTCGGTTCTTTTTACGCTTGTGAGAATTATCCTACGTGCAAGTTTACAAAACAGAAATTTTCTATTATAGAAGCTAAGTGTCCAAAATGTGATTCTAAAGTGTTTGCAAGACACGGAAGGTCTAATTCGCTTTTCTTCAGCTGTGAAAAATATCCGGAATGTGATTTTACATCATGGGATATGCCACTTGTCGAAAAATGCCCTAAATGCAACGAAATGCTTTATTACAGAAAAAGTAAAAAGTCAGTCGTATGCAAAAAGAGGGGGTGCGGATACGCACGCGAAGAAGAAATGTCGGTGATTGAATAATGAGCGAAATATCTAAAATTAAAATAATCGGTGCAGGACTTGCGGGATGTGAAGCTGCGTGGCAGGCCGCGAAGCTTGGAGTAGAAGTTGAATTATACGAGATGAAGCCACATAAATTTTCTCCTGCTCACCATAATCCTGATTTTTGTGAGCTCGTTTGTTCAAATTCATTTCGCTCCAATCAAACCAATAACGCTGTTGGACTTTTAAAGGCTGAGCTTTCAAAAATCGGCTCCTTGATCATGGAGGCGGCATATGCAACAGAGGTCCCTGCCGGAGGAGCACTTGCTGTTGACAGAGAAAAGTTCAGCAGATATATTACAGAAAAAATAAAAACACACCCGAATATTAAAGTTATAGAGCAGGAAGTAAGCGAAATTGATGAAGACTTCGTTACCGTAATTGCGTCAGGACCATTGACAAGCGAATGCCTTGCAAAATCAATTGCAGAAATGACCGGAAATGACGGGCTGCACTTTTTTGATGCCGCAGCTCCCATTGTTGATGCTACGTCAATAGACATGGAAAAAGCCTTTTTTGCTTCGAGATACGGAAAGGGAAACGGAGAGGATTACCTTAACTGTCCAATGACTAAAGAGGAATATGACGCGTTTTACGATGCTCTTATTAATGCCGAAACAGCTTCTCTTAAGGAATTTGACCGCGAGTCGCAGGAAAGTCTTACCGTTTTTGAGGGATGCATGCCCGTCGAAGTAATGGCGTCGAGAGGATACGATACATTAAGATTTGGTCCAATGAAGCCCGTGGGACTTCCTTTGCCAACAACAGGAGAGGATGCTTATGCAACCGTACAGCTTCGTAAGGAAAACATAGAAGCGACGATGTATAATATTGTAGGCTTTCAGACTCATCTGACTTTCGGTGAGCAAAAACGTGTTTTTCGTATGATTCCGGGACTTGAAAACGCAGAATTTTTTCGTTACGGTGTAATGCATAGAAATACTTATTTGAAGTCGCCCGGATTTCTTACTCCCATATATTCTGTAAAGAATAACCATAAGCTTTTCTTTGCAGGTCAGATGACCGGTGTAGAAGGATATATTGAATCGGCATCCTCGGGATTCGTTGCAGGTTTAAATGCCGCAATGCTTGTGCTTGGAAAGCCGTCTGTACAGTTTCCAAAAATGACCGAGATTGGTGCACTTGCCCATTACGTAAGCGAAGGCGGCGTCAGCTCGTCATTTCAGCCAATGAATGCCAATTTTGGAATTATTGCTCCGTTTGATAAAAAAATAAAAGGAGGAAAAAGAAACAGAAACGAGGCATATGCCGAACGTTCTCTTTCTATAATTGAATCCGATTATAGTTTTTTGAAATAAATTATGAAAATTCTTATAGATGTAATGAGCGGAGATAATGCTCCGCTTGAAATGATAAAGGGCGCCGAAATGGCAGCTCGTGAATTTAGCGAAGATATTGCAATTATCGGAGATGAAAATGTAATATCGGATATCGCTGTTAAAAACGATATAGATTTGTCCGGTATTGAAATCTTGAACGCGAGGTCGGTAATAAATATGGAAGACAAGCCGATGTGCGTTGTTCGTGAAAAAAAGGATTCGTCAATGAGCCTTGGCTTTAAAATGCTTTCGGATGGCAAAGTAGATGCTTTTGTCAGTGCGGGAAATACAGGTGCTCTTATTACCGGAGCAACGCTTATAGTCAGACGTATTCCCGGAATTAACAGAGCGGCAATTGCCACGGTTCTTCCTCTTACTAACCCGGTACTCTTAATGGATTCGGGCGCTAACCTTACCGTTACATCTGATAATATATGTCAGTTCGCGTTTATGGGCGCGAAATATATGGAAAAAATATATGAAATTGACCGCCCGAGAGTAGGACAGCTTAATAACGGAACCGAATATAACAAGGGAAATGAGCTTCAGGTGGAATCATATCAGGTGCTCAGCGAAAGCGGTCTTAATTTTGTCGGTAACATTGAGTCAAAGGATGTTCCTTTTGGGGTTTGCGATGTCCTTGTAACCGACGGATACACGGGAAACATCTTCTTGAAGTCCGTTGAGGGAATGGGCAAGTTTATGATGGGCCTTCTTAAAGACGTGCTTTATACTAATATTGCAACAAAAGTATCGGCGCTTACAATGAAGGATAAACTTCATGACATAAAGCATAGATTTGATACGTCTGAACACGGTGGCGCACCTTTGCTTGGCATATCAAAGCCCGTTATAAAAGCGCATGGCTCGTCTGATGCAAAAGCAATTAAAAATGCTGTTCGTCAAGCAATCCATTTTGTAGAGACGGGAATAAATAACGATATCGTTCTTTTTGCAAAGGACTATGATGATAAAAAAATACTTGCCGATGCGGAGAAGCTTTACGGCATGAATTAAGCTTGAGAGGAGGGAGGAAGCTTTGGCAATTGGAAAAGAATTTACAGAGCTTGAGCGAAAACTGAAATATAAATTTTTTGACATTAGTCTACTCGAAGTAGCTTTGACTCACTCCTCGTATTCAAATGAAATGAAAAGCCATGGCGGGAGCTATAAATCAAATGAGCGCCTAGAATTTCTTGGCGATGCAGTCCTTGAAATAGTTATTTCAGAATATCTTTACAAGAACTACAAAAATCGCACGGAGGGTATGCTTACAAAAATGCGGCAATATCTTGTATGTGAGAAAACACTATCAAAAATTGCGGCAGAAATAGAACTTGGTCAGTATATAAATCTTGGCAGAGGCGAAGAATTAACCGATTGCAGAAAAAGACCGAAGGTTCTTGCTGATACACTTGAAGCGGTTTTGGCCGCAGTGTATCTTGATTCAAACTTCTCCTCCGGTGATTTTAGGCAAGTTGTTCTTGATTTGTTTGCGGATGAAATAGAAAAAGCATCCTCTATGCAAAAGGGCGATTATAAAACTATGCTTCAGCAGCTTGTTGAAAAGGCCGGAAGCTCGATTCTTGAGTATGAAGTTCTCGAGGTCACGGGCCCTGAGCATGATAAAACGTTTAAAGTTATTGCTAAAATTAATAACAACACCGTTGGTACGGGTATATCAAAAAGTAAAAAAGACGCGGAAATGATAGCCGCGAAAATGGCTCTTGAGCTTTTTGGCGTTAATTTATGAAAAAGCACGTTAATATTCCAATATTTATTCCGCACCTGGGATGTCCGAATCAGTGCGTGTTTTGCAATCAGCATACAATCTCGGGCGCAAAGGATTTTGAACCCGAAAGTTTAACAGAGATTATTGAGTCAGCGCTAAAAACCATTGATGATAATACAGAGGTTGAAATTGCATTCTTTGGAGGCTCGTTTACGGGGATTGACAGTGAGCTTATGATTAAGCTTCTTAAAGCCGCTTATTCATACGATGCAGGTGGTAGAGTAGGCTCAATAAGATGCTCAACAAGACCCGACTATATAAACGCGGAAGTGCTTGAGTATTTGAAAAAATACGGTGTAAAAATCATTGAGCTCGGTTTGCAGAGCGTAGATGAAGATGTGCTTTTGCTTACAAAGCGCGGCCATACGTTTGAAAATGAAAGAGAGGCATGCGAGCTTATCGTTAAGTCGGGATTTACTCTTATAGGTCAGATGATGATAGGTTTGCCCGGCTCAACTCTTGATTCGGAGCTTAAAACTGCAGATTTTATTATTAAATCAGGCGCATCGGGTGCGCGCATATATCCTACTGTAGTTTTCAAAGATACCGAGCTTGCAAAAATGACGGAAAAAAAGATATATACTCCGCTCGGTTTAGACGAAGCGATAAAACGCTCGGCTGCTGTTATGAAGAAATTTATCGACAGCGGAGTTGAGGTAATAAGAGTCGGTCTTTGCTCATCTGAAAATCTTACAAACGACGATACTTATTTTTGCGGTCCAAATCATCCCGCAATCGGTGAGCTTGTTGAAAACGAAATTTATTATAATATTATATATAAAGAAATAACCGATCGTGGATACGGTCATAATAGAAAAGTTAGCGTTTTTGTTTCTCGAGGCTCGCTTTCCAAGGCGATAGGACAAAAAAAGAAAAACAAACTGCGTTTAATTTCTGATTTTTCGTTCGATGATATTAAATTTTGCGAGGACGAAAAGCTTTTAGATTATGAAGTATCTATTAAAATATAGGAAAGGTAAAAAAAGATGTATTTAAAATCACTTGAACTTCATGGCTTTAAATCATTTCCCAACAGAACGGTTCTTACGTTTGAGCGCGGAGCTACGGTAATAGTGGGTCCTAACGGAAGCGGTAAGTCTAACCTTTCCGACGCTATGCGTTGGGTTCTTGGTGAGCTGTCAAGCCGAAATATACGCGGAACTAAGATGGAAGACGTTATATTCGGCGGAACAGATGACAGACGCCCCATGGGATTTGCTGAAGTTTCGGTTACTTTTGATAATACGGATCCAGAAAACAGATTGGATTCAGAATTTGACGAGGTTACCGTTACTCGCCGTTATTTCCGTACGGGAGAAAGTGAATATCTTATTAACCGTGAAAAAAAGCGCTTGCGCGATATATATGAACTCTTCATGAATACCGGTGTCGGACGTGAGGGTTATTCTATTATCGGTCAGGGTAAAATAGCAGAAATTATATCTAAAAAGAGCGATGAGCGCCGTCAGATTTTTGAGGAAGCAGCGGGCATTTCGAAATATCGCCATAGAAAAGAAGAGTCTGAGCGTAAATTAAAGGCAACGCAGGAAAACCTTGATAGAGTCAAGGATATACTTTTTGAGCTTGAAAGCCGTGTAGTTCCTCTTGAAAAGGAAGCTGAAAAGGCGCGTAAAGGTCTTGCTATATACGAGGAAAAGAAGCGTGCAGACGTTACCCTCTGGCTATTCGATACGAAGCAGATTATTGCAGATATTGAGGCTGCGGAAAACGCATGGAAGCTTTCGCAGCACGAGCTTGAAATCATAGATCAGGTGATTTCCGACCTTGAAGCGCAAAGCAATAATTTGTATGAGAAAACTCAGTCTAACAGACTTATGTCCGAGCAGCTTATTACAAAGATAAGAGAAACCGATAATAAGCTTCACGAGCTTGACAGCGCGCTTCAAATGGCGGATTCCGACTTCAGACATTCCGCAGAGCTTATTAAGCATTGCAGAGACAGAATTGAAGAAATAGAAAGCAGCATGTCAACGCTTAACGTGAGTAAGCGCGACTATGACGATAAGAAACTAAATCTTGAAGAAACTCTCAAAAAGCTTCTTGACCAAAGACTTGAATTCCTTTCGGAGCAGCAGAAGCTCGTTGAAGAAATAGGTGCCGCAAAGCGTGAGCTTGAAGAAGCGCTTGACGAATTAACAGTCGAGGAAAATTCCGCAACCGATTTGAAAATCAGAATAGACGTCCTCAAAAATTCTAAAGTAAGTGATAACACGAAATCGACAGATATTGAAAAAGAGATAGAAAAATACAAGGCAGAAGGCGCAGAATTAAAGATTGAAGCCGATAACTGCGAAAAAAATGCAGCAGGATTTAAATCTCGTATTGCAGAAAAAGATGAAATAATTGCATCTGCAAATGAGAAAATAGAGTCACTTTCTGAAAAACGGAACGAGACGAGCGAGGCATTAAATTCTTTCACTGTGGAGCATGATACGATGGTTCAGCGTGCTGATATGCTTCAGCGAATGACTGATCATTTTGAGGGATATGCTGAAAGCATTAAGTTCGTCATGCGTGAGTATAATGCGGGAAGTATAAAAGGCTCGGGCGCAATCTACGGTCCGCTTTCCTCGCTTATCAGTGTTGATAAAAAATACATAACGGCAATAGAAACAGCTCTTGGCTCAAGTTTACAGAATATTGTTGTTGATAATGAAGAGATGGCTAAGGCGGCAATTGGTGCACTAAAGCGTGCCAATGCGGGTAGAGCTACCTTCTATCCAATAAGTGCTATCAGACCTATGAATGAGACGGATGAAATAAGAGAGGCCGCTAAAATGCCGGGATATATAGGACGCGCGGATACTCTCGTTGAATCCGAAAAGAAATACCGTTCTATTGTTGAATGGTTACTTCTTCGTACTGTTGTATTTGATAATATCGACAACGCGTCCGATGCCGCAAAAAAGCTAAAATACAGAGTAAAGCTTGTTACGCTTGACGGGCAGATAATTAATGCCGGCGGTGCGTTTACCGGCGGTAGTGCGAAGAAGGATAGCGGTATTCTTTCAAGACTTACCGAAATAGCAACCCTCAGAGATCATGCAGCAAATCTCGCGGAAAAGATCAAAGCGTCAAAGCTTTCGCTTGAAAAAATAAACAGTGAAATAAAAGGCGCACAGGACGAACTTAAGAATGCTGAGCAAGAAAAAGAGCTTTTACTAACGCTTTCGCGTACTCAGTTTGCAGCTCTTGACAATGCTAACGCAAAATATGCTGCTAACCGTAATATACTTGAAAAGCTTAACTTTGATTATAATAATCTTATCGGACAGCAATCATTTGCCGAAGAGGAAATAAAAAGGTTAAATGCTGAATATGAAGCAAATCTTGAACGTATTGAGGCACTTAAAAAATTCAGAGCTGAGAAAAGCGCCGCTACGGGTGTTCTTGATGAAAAGAGCGACGAGTTCGGACAGAAAGCAAACGAAGTTTTTATCAAGGTTGCGGAAACCAAAAAAGACGTCGAGAGCGTTCAGCTTATGGTTGACAATATCAATGCAAGAATTCAGGATTTGCAGTCCGATAAAGACGCGCAGAACGCAAGAATTGACGAGTTAACCTCAAAACGTGATAATATTGATAATATTAAGGCAGAGAATAAGGCTGAATATTCCGCTCTTGAAAAGGAGCTTGAGCGTCTCAATGCCGAAAGACGTGACATTGAAAGCGGAAGTGACGAATTTGAGCGTGAGCTTGCTTCTATCAGAGAGAAAACCAAAGAGAAGAATGCAAGCCGTCAGACCTTTTATGAGGCTATGATTAAAAATGAGAACCGTTATAATCATTTGATTGAAAAACAGGATAAGCTCGGTTCACAGCTTTGGGATGAATATGAAATAACCTATGAAGATGCGGTTGAGCTTGAATATCCTCCGGTAACCGATGAAAACAGGGAAGAAATAGCGGCGATACAAACCTCTTGCAGAGCAAAGCTTCGCGCACTTGGAAACTATAACCCCGGAGCAATAGAGGAATATGCAGAGGTTAAGACGAGATATGACGCTCTTAATACTCAGTTCGTTGACTTAACAAATTCTTATGATGAGCTCACGGGAATAATCAACAGACTTGAGGATGAAATGCGCACGAGCTTTATCAGCGCGTTTGAGGCTATCAATAAGAATTTTGGAAAAACCTTCAAGGAACTCTTTGGCGGCGGAAACGCAGAGCTTTCTCTCGTCGACCCCGAGGACGTTCTGACCACCGGTATTGAAATAAAAGCCGCACCTCCCGGAAAAATTATAAAAAGCCTTTCGCTTCTTTCCGGAGGCGAGCAGTCATTCGTTGCAATCGCGCTTCTTTTTGCTATACTCAAGGTTAATCCTACGCCTTTCTGTATACTTGACGAAATTGAAGCGGCTCTTGACGAGGTTAACGTTTTCAGATTTGGAGAATATATCAAAAAATTTGATGACGGCACGCAGTTCATTCTTATTACTCACCGCAGAGGTACTATGGAAATAGGTGACAGACTTTACGGTGTAACAATGCCGCAGCGCGGTATATCACAGGCCATTGAGCTTAACGTTAATGAAATTGAAGGAAAACAGAAGGAGCTTTTAGATGGGGTTCTTTGAGAAACTGAAAAACGGTCTTTTCAAGACCAAAAGCGCAATTGTAGGAAAAATAGATAATTTATTTAAAAGCTTCAGAAAGGTTGACGAGGACCTTTTTGAAGAGCTTGAGGAGCTTCTTATTTCTGCGGATATAGGTGTTACTACAACCGAGGAAATACTTGATGAGCTTCGTGATAACGTAAAAGAAAACAAGATAAAAGAGCCTGAGGACGTAAAAAACGAGCTCCTCAGAATGTTACGCGAATTAATCGGGGAGCACGAATCATTAAGGCTTGATACAAAGCCCTCGGTTATACTTGTAATAGGAGTTAACGGAGTAGGAAAAACGACCTCAATAGGCAAAATATCGGCAGAGCTTAAATCCCAGGGCAAAAAGGTAGTTGTCGCAGCCGCGGACACGTTCAGAGCGGCTGCTGCAGAACAGCTTACCGTTTGGTGCGAAAGAGCGGGCGTTGATATTGTAAAGCAGGCGGCAGGCGCAGATCCCGCATCGGTTGTTTTTGACGCGATAAATTCAGCTAAGAGTAAGCATGCCGACGTTTTGATTATCGATACAGCGGGAAGACTTCATAATAAGAAAAATCTTATGGATGAGCTTGCCAAGATAGACAGAGTTATAAACCGCGAGCTTACGGGATGTTCAAAGGAAACTCTCCTTGTTCTTGATGCGACAACGGGACAAAATGCCGTTTTGCAGGCAAAGGAGTTCAAGGGTGCATCCGATATAACCGGTCTTATTCTTACGAAGCTTGACGGAACCGCTAAGGGCGGAATAATTTTGTCTGTTAAAAAGGAACTTGGTATACCCGTTAAATTTATTGGTGTGGGTGAAAAAATCGACGATATGAAGCCCTTTGATGCAGAAGAATTCGCATCTGCTCTTTTTGAAAAGGAATAACTATGATAAATAGCAAACAACGTGCATATTTGCGTTCTCTCGCCGCAAATCTTGACACAATATTTCAAATAGGAAAAGCGGGAATTACAGATGAAATTTGCAATCAAATTTCAAACGCCCTTGAAGCAAGAGAGCTTATAAAGGCAAGAGTGCTTGATAACAGCGGTTATACAGCTAAAGAAGCGGCAAGCGTTATTGCCGAGGCTGTCGGCTGTGACGTTGTTTCCTGCGTTGGTACAAAATTTGTTTTATACAGGGAGTCAGAGAAGAAAAAGAGGATAGAGCTCTGATGAATAAAAGGAAAGTCGGAATTTACGGAGGTACGTTCAGTCCGCCGCATTTAGGTCACGTCGGAGCTGTCGAAAGCTTTTGCGACGCGATTTCGCTTGATGAGCTTATTATAATGCCCACTTTCGTGCCGCCTCATAAACAGCATGACACTGAGATTTCACCGTCTGACAGAATTGAGATGTGTAAGCTTGCGTTCGGTCATATTGACAAAGCCGTAGTCTCTGATCTTGAAATAAAACGCGGTGGTAAAAGTTATACCGCAATAACGCTCGAAGAGCTTTCTTCAGATGATAGAGAACTGTATTTTTTGTGTGGAACAGATATGTTTATCACTCTTGACAAGTGGTATATGTTTGAAAAGATTTTTAAGCTTGCCGTAATTTGTTACGTAAGACGCGAGGATGAATATGGTTTGGGTGAGCTTATCGAGAAAAAAAAAGAAGAATATGTACGAAAATATAATGCAGAAATTATAGAAATTTCTAATGATGTAAGAGAAATTTCTTCAAGTGAAATTCGTGACGGAATCAAAAATAAATCCGATTTATCAGACGCTGTTCCTCGTAAGGTCTATAATTATATAACTGAAAAGGGGCTATACAAATGACTTTTTCGGATAATGATTTGGAGCTGCTTAAAAATAACGTTAAAAAAAGACTATCATCTGAACGTTTTTTGCACACAATAGGAGTTGTTAATGCAGCACTTAAACTAGCTGCACTGTGTTTGCCTGAGTGTTTGCTTGAGATAGAAGCCGCTGCGCTTCTTCATGATATTTCCAAGGAGTGTTCCCTCAAAGAGCAGTATTCGCTGATTAAAGATTTCGGTATTGACGTTGACGAGGAGGACTACAGAAGTCCAGCCGTGCTTCATTCATTTACCGCTCCCGCTGTAATTAAGCGTGATTTTCCTATCTTCTCAACGCGTGAAATTTTAGACGCTGTATATAATCATACTATCGGTTCTCCGGAAATGACGGTTTTTGATGAAATAATTTTTTTAGCCGATTATATCGAAGAGGGCAGAAAATATGATTCATGCATTTCCGTGAGAAATTACGTTTACGATAATATGAAACACGGAGATAAAGTTGCGAATACAATAATTCTTCATAAAGCGTGCATTAAAGCAATAGATTATACGTTAGAAAATCTTAAAAATAAAAATAAACCGATAAATAAGAAAAACATATTGACAAGAAATGCTTTATTGAGTAAAATATAACACAGTTAAAATACATTTTCATACAAATAATAGATTTAAAAGATATTATTAGCGGAGATTTGTATGAAAAGTATTTTTAAGACGCTTGTTATTACTCTTCTTGTTGGAAGCGTGTCGCTTCCAACTGTAAAGAAGGTTTCCGAAATTGCCGAGGAAGCAACGAAAAACGAATACGTGTATCTTATAGCGGGCCTTGACGATGCCGCACAAAATACAGATGTCCTTGCTCTTTTTTCATATAGCACCCAAGACAATTCGGCATCTGTAATTCAGATACCTCGTGATACTTATGTAAATTTCGGTAACAGACAGGGAAAAATTAATCATTTATATGCCTCATACAGAAACGATGGCTTATCTCAAGAGAAGTCTATGGAAAAAACGGTCGAATTTCTTGAGGCGGGATTTGGAATATCTCTAGACGGATACGCAGCTGTGACCACAGAGGTTTTCAGAGACGCAATAGATTCTGTTGGAGGAGTTGTGATAACAATGCCCGAGGATTTTGTTTATAACGATCCAAGCGGTAATCATTCCTTCGTTTTATCGAAGGGTGAAAACCTTATTGACGGAAAGACGGCTGAAATATTTGTCCGTCACAGAAAGGGATATTCGCTTGGTGACCTTGGAAGACTTGATGCTCAGAAAATATTTCTTAACGGACTTTATAACACTGCAGTCAAAAGAATCGGACTTTTTGATTTTATAAAATGTATTGGAAGTGTAAAAGACGGTATATTAACCGATTTTTCAATAAGCGATCTTCTGATTATGGTTTTAAAGCATTCATCAAAATTTAAAGACGTGGAATTAACGTATATAACATTTCCCGGTGAGGCGGTATGTACTTCTCAAGGAAGATGGTATTATATTTTAAATAAAAATGCAGCACACAAGCTTTTATCGTCTAAGATTCACAGCTTCACCGGTAATTTTGATATAAACGGATATTTCGTTGATAAAGATAACAAAAGCTTTTTAACAATCTATAGCAGCCGTGATATCGAATATAAAGAATACAGTGCGGACGAACTTTTGAACATTCATATTGCGAAAGGAACTTGAAAACATGGAAATAGAGAAAAACGACACATTATCTCGGGCAGAATCTGATGTTCTTGCACGTGCGATAGCCTACGTTTTGCTTGAAAAGAAGGCTGTTGACGTTAAAATATATAACGTTTCCGAAAAAAGCTCGGTTACTAATTTTTACGTAAACGCGACCGGACGTTCATCTACTAACGTGGCAGCTCTTGCCGATGAGGTTACCTATAAAATAGGACTCTCGGGCAGAGATGAATTGCGTGTGGAGGGTAGGTCGGCAAATTCATGGCTTCTTATAGATTACGGTGACGTTATCGTAAATATTTTCGATAAAGAGTCAAGAGAATTTTACAATTTTGACCGACTTCTACCCGAAGATAGCAGAGTTGACGTGTCGGATATAATTGATGAATTAGATAAAAAATATGATATAAATTATAAAAAGGAAAACTGAAATGATCTACGACTACAAAAGAATCGAAGAAAAATGGCAAAAGGTATGGGATGAAAAAAGACCCTTTTCTGCAAAGCAGGATTATACGCTTCCTAAATATTTTGCTCTTGTTGAATTTCCTTATCCATCGGGACAGGGATTGCACGTAGGACACCCGCGTCCTTACACAGCGCTTGACATTGTGTCGCGTAAGAAAAGGATGCAGGGCTATAACGTACTCTTTCCTATGGGTTGGGATGCGTTTGGATTACCCACAGAAAATTTTGCAATAAAAAATAAGATTCATCCCAAAATCGTAACCGAGAAAAACGTTGAAAGGTTTAAGTCGCAATTAAAGGCTCTCGGTCTTTCGTTTGATTGGTCAAGAGAAATCAATACTACCGACCCGAATTATTATAAATGGACACAGTGGATATTCCTTCAGCTTTTCAAAAAAGGACTGGCTTATAAGAAAGAGATGGCAGTTAACTTCTGTACCTCTTGTAAAGTAGTTCTTGCGAACGAGGAAGTTGTTAACGGAGTATGCGAAAGATGTAATTCCGAGGTAATCCGCAAGGTAAAAAGTCAGTGGATGCTTAAGATAACCGAGTATGCCGACAGACTTATCTCCGATCTTGACGGTCTTGATTACATAGATAGAGTCAAGACACAGCAGATAAACTGGATTGGAAAATCTAAGGGCGCTGAAATTGATTTTGAAACTACCGCAGGCGATAAATTAAAGGTATATACGACAAGATGCGACACACTTTTCGGAGCTACATACATGGTTATAGCTCCCGAGCATGAGTGCGTTGAAAAATGGAAGCCTATTCTTTCAAACTATGATGAAATTGACGCGTACAAGAAAGAGGCGGCTAAAAAATCTGACTTTGAGCGTACAGAGCTCGTTAAGAATAAAACCGGCGTTGAGCTTAAGGGTGTTAAGGCGATAAATCCCGCTAACGGCAAGGAAATTCCGATATTTATTTCAGATTACGTTCTTGCGGGCTACGGAACAGGCGCTATTATGGCGGTTCCTGCTCATGACGAGCGCGACTGGGATTTTGCCAAGAAATTCGATCTTCCTATTATTGAAGTCGTAGCAGGAGGAAACGTTGAAGAGGCGGCATTCACCGACGTTGCAACAGGAAAGCTTGTAAACTCAGGCTTCTTAAACGGCCTTGAGGTTGCAGATGCTAAAGCCGCTATGGTTAAATTTCTTGAAGAGAAGGGAATCGGTGAAGAAAAGGTTAACTTCAAGCTTCGCGACTGGGTATTCTCCCGTCAGAGATATTGGGGCGAGCCTATTCCTCTTGTTAACTGCGAGAAGTGCGGTTGGGTAGCTATTCCCGAATCAGAGCTTCCCGTTGAGCTTCCCGACGTTGAGTCATACGAGCCTACCGCAAACGGAGAGTCACCTCTTTCGTTGATGGATGAATGGGTTAACTGCAAGTGTCCTCAGTGCGGCGCAGCTGCAAAGAGAGAAACCGATACGATGCCTCAATGGGCAGGCTCGTCATGGTATTTCCTCAGATACTGCGACCCGAACAATGACACAGCTCTTGCATCCCCAGAAGCTCTTAAATACTGGATGCCTGTTGACTGGTATAACGGCGGTATGGAGCATACGACTCTTCATCTTCTTTATTCACGTTTCTGGTCTAAGTTCCTTTACGATATTGATACAGTTCCTTGCAAAGAGCCTTATCTCAAGAGAACAAGCCACGGCATGATTCTTGGCGAGAACGGCGAAAAGATGTCTAAGTCAAGAGGAAACGTAGTTAACCCCGATGATATTATAAGAGACTTTGGCGCTGATACTATGCGTCTTTACGAGATGTTTATCGGCGACTTTGAGCAGGCTGCTCCTTGGAACACACAGTCAATAAAGGGATGCAAACGCTTCCTTGAAAGAGTTTATAATCTTCTTGATATGGCATCGGGCGAGGGTGTGACCCCCGAGCTTGAAAAGCATTTCCATAAGCTTATCAAAAAGGTTACCTCAGATATTGACTCAATGAAGTTCAATACTGCAATTGCGGCGATGATGGGCGTTATCAATACCGTTTACGAGGTAGGTAAGATAACGAAGGACGAGCTTGCAACTCTTGCAAAGCTTTTGTCTCCGTTTGCTCCGCATCTTGCTGAGGAAATTTATTCAAGTCTCGGAAACACTGAGCTTGTTTCACTTGCGAAGTGGCCCGAATACGATGAGAGCAAAACAAGTGACGATACAATCGAAATGCCTGTACAGGTAAATGGAAAAGTAAAGTCGCTTGTTATGATTCCGAAAGATGCAGCGAAGGATGACGTTCTTAAAGCTGCTTATGCTGACGATAAAGTAAAAGCTGCTATCGAAGGCAAAACGGTTATAAAAGAAATCGTTGTTCCCGGAAAAATTATCAACATAGTTGTAAAATAATGTCAAAAAAGCGGTGCTTGAATTTAACGCACCGCTTTTTTATAAAAAAACGTAAATTCTCAAAGTAAATGCAACAGTAGCACGAGAGGTTGCATTTAGTATGAAAAACGGTGGCATTTAGTCTGAGAAATAGAAGAAAAACAAGTTGAACAGACTGCTAAGGGCACGAAAAACAAACAAAAAAGCGTGC
>JAZSGJ010000037.1:0-21575 GCA_045532675.1 Eubacteriales bacterium
GCATCTTTGATGCGTTTGCTCCGCAAACATCGCGCTCGGTCAGGGTTGGCTCTGACAGTCCACCGGACTGTCATTCACTCCCAACCCGTTCGAATCCCCTCAAAGGCCAAAAGAAAAAGCGAGCAACAAAATTGCTCGCCTTTTGGCGCAGAGGGAGGGATTCGAACCCTCGTGTGCTTTTGGCACAAACTGATTTCGAGTCAGCCCCGTTATGACCGCTTCGATACCTCTGCGTATAAAAAACATATTAAATTTTACGGAATTTTGATAGAAAACTGTCTACCAGCCTTCAAAAAATCCTCACTTAAAATCCCGAAAAAGTGAGAGTTTACAAGGAACTAGAGATACGAAATAGTGACGAAACCGAGTTTCTTTCGAGTCAGCCCCGTTATGACCGCTTCGCATATCCCACCGAAGCGTGTCAAGCTTGCTTGTAAACGCAAGGTGTGGATATATTCACCGCAGGTGAAATACCTCTCTGTGATGCAACTATATACATTTTTATCATAAGACTATAGTATTATAGCATGTTTTATTATAAAATGCAATAGTTATTTTGAAAAAATCACAAATTTAGAGAAAAATGCTGTCCCTTTTTTATTCGAGACAGCATTTTTTATTTTACAGCACAAGAGACGGGGCAGAGTAGATGCGTGCCGCAAGCTCCTGGTTAAGCATGTAAAGGCTCTTGGGGTCGGTGCCAAAAAGCTCCATTTTCGTTATCATATCGTTTGCGTTCGTTTCTTCTTCGCCCTGTTCCTTAACGAACCAGTCAAGGAACTGCATAGTGCGGAAGTCTTTTACGTCGTATGCTGCGGCATATATATCGTTGATAAGAGAAGTAACGTACTCCTCATGCTCAAGTCCAGCCTTTAATACGTCCATGTGAGTTGTGAAGACTTTGTCCGGCTTCGCTATTGCTTCAAGCGTTACCGTTTGATTTTCGTTTTGCAGATACTGGTAGAAGAGCATAGCGTGGTCCCGCTCCTCCTGAGCCTGTATCATATACCAGTTTGCAAAGCCGTCAAGACCTTTAGCTTTGAAATAGTTTGAAAAATCAAGATAAAGATATGCGGAATAAAATTCCTTATTGATCTGTGCGTTTAAAAGCTCATGTACTTTAGTATTCATAATTTGTTTCCTCTTTATATTTGTATTCTTATTAGACGTCTGCTTTCCATAATCCGTGAAGATTGCAGTAAGCGTAAACTGCAATCGGTTTTTCACCGTTTAAGCTGAATTTAACTAGGGGCGCTTTACCAACATCGAGGTGTTTGCGCTGACAGCCTTTGTCTGTCAGAAGGTAAACCCATATTATGCTGTGTTCCTCAGTCATGGGATGCTCAACCGAGCCTATTGTTACCGTTACTTCGCTATCATTTACTTTTACTACGGGGATATGCTTTTCATGGCTGGCTTCAACTGTTCCAGGTTCAAGCTTGGTCATTTTCTGACCGCAGCATACGAGAGGAACAGCCGCATCATTTACCATTTCTATAAGATTTCCGCAGTGCTCGCAGATGTAAAATTTATTGTTACTCATATTTAAATTTCTCCTATTGTTTTTTGTTTTTTTATCTGTGATTTAATTATAAACTATTTTATGCGCAATTTCTGTGACTTAGTCACAAAATACGGTTGACACCGTTTTAAAAAAGTGGTATATTAAATATAGGTATTTTAGTAATTAAAATTAACTGGAGAGCAAAATGGATAAAAGCGATCTGATTGATTTGTTTTGTGGAACGTTTCCTTTTTGGAACGAAATGTCAGATGTTGATAAAGAAACTTTCGTTCGTTCTTCTGCGTTTTTTAAATTTAATAAGGGGATGAATATACACGATGGGAATGAATGCACCGGAGTTATAATAATAAAATCGGGTGTGCTTCGCCTGTATATGATGTCCGAAGAGGGTAAGGATCTGACACTTTACCGCTTGTTTCCCGGAGAGATGTGTATATTTTCCGCATCATGCGTGCTTGACGCGGTGACCTTTGATATATATGTCGATGCGGAAGAGGACAGCGAGTGCGTTGTTGTCGGCGGATGCGCATTTGAGGATCTTTCAAGGCGTATGCCGCAGGCTAAAATCTTCGCACTTGAAACTGCCGTTTCAAGATTTTCCGATATAATGTGGGTAATGCAGCAGATATTGTTCATGAGTATGGATAAAAGACTCGCGGTCTTTTTGCTCGATGAAATATCAAAAACGAAAAACGATATTGTGAAACTCACTCACGAGCAGATAGCTAAATATATGGGCTCTGCCCGTGAGGTCGTTTCAAGAATGCTCAAATATTTTTCTTCCGAGGGACTTATATCCTTTTCAAGAAGTGAGGGTATTAAAATCCTCGACAAGAAAAGATTGCGTGCGTTAACCGTTTAACAGTGCGAGAATCTGAGCTTTAGGACGCGCTCCGGATGCTTTGTTGACAATCTTGCCGTTTTTTAAGACTACGAGAGTCGGGATGCTGAGTATTCCAAAATCTCTTGCAAGCTCCTGCTCTTTGTCTACGTTTACTTTTCCGACGACGATGTCGTCTCTTTCTGCGGCTATCTCGTCAACGATGGGGAGCACAGTGCGGCAAGGTCCGCACCATTCTGCGTAAAAATCGAGTAAAACTGTTTTTTCTTCGTTTTTTACAGAATTGAAATTTTCTTTGCTTATGCTTAAAGCTGACATAATTAATTCTCCTTTTGTTCTTTAATTTACACCTATATTTTATCACGAAAACTCCCCGCTTTCTGTGATTTAGTCACAAAGTGGGCTGTCACATTTAGTAAAACCGAAAAAGTCCAAAACTTTTTCTACCGCCGCTCTCAAGACTCGACGTACATTTGTACGCCCAACACCTTGAGAATCGGCGCTTTTTACTTAAATCTGCCTATCCCCTATCAAAGTTTTAGAGGGTGTCTCAAATTTTGCATTTGAGACACCCTCATATTAGAGATTGTTTATTCTACGGTAACGGATTTTGCAAGGTTTTTCGGTTTATCTATATCGCAATTCTTTTCTTTCGCAACGTAGTAGGCAAATAACTGAAGCGGCAATATCTCAACTGCGGCAGAGAAAAGAGGGTCGATTTTCGGAACGATAATTATATCGTCTGCAAGAGTTGTTATTTTCCTGTTTTCTTCAAACGTTACCGCAAGCACCTCAGCTCCGCGCGCTTTAACTTCTACTATATTGTTCATCGTTTTTTCTGTAATTTTATCATTACAGCAGAGCGCGACAACGGGTTGCTTTTCTACGATAAGGGCAATTGTTCCGTGCTTTAATTCGCCGGCGGCATAGGCCTCGGCATGAATATAGGATATTTCCTTCATTTTAAGCGCGCCTTCAAGAGAGACGGCATAATCTGTATTTCTTCCTATATAGAACATAGAATCGGATGAGCTGTATTTTTTTGCAAGCGCGGGCAAAGAGCTGTTTATATCAAGGACAGCCCGCATAAGCTTGGGAATGCTCTCAAGCTCGCTCATTAAGCGCTTATATTCGTCATTTGAAATGCGCTCTAATTTATCCGCCGCATATAAAGCGAACATGTAGAGGGCGGTAAGCTGGGTTGTGTATCCCTTCGTTGTTGCAACGGCAATTTCGGGTCCTGCCCAGGTATAAAGAGTATGGTCTGCAAGGGAAGCGACGGTGCTTCCGACAACGTTTACGATAGCAATTGATTTTGCTCCGAGTCGGGTGCATTCCTTCATTGCGGCAATTGTGTCCGCTGTTTCTCCCGATTGCGAAAGGACGAGAATAAGGGTCTTCTCGTCTATTAAAGGCTCACTGTACCTAAGCTCGCTCGCAAGCTCGGTGCTGACGGGTATCTTACATAGCTTTTCAATTGCGAATTTTCCCGCGCATCCCGCGTAATATGCCGAGCCGCAGGCAATTATTACTATTTTATTTACGTTCTCAAGATATTCACGGGTAAGTTCAATTCCGTCAAGCTGTATTTTACCGTTTTTTATTCTTGGCGAAATCGTTGCTTCTGCCGCTCTGGGCTCTTCCATGATTTCTTTAAGCATAAAATGGTCAAATCCGCCCTTTTCGGCAGCTTTGATATCCCAATTTATCTTGCTTATTTTCTTTTCCACAAGCTGACCTGTGCAATCAAAAACGGTAATATTGTCGGGAGTGATCTCGGCAAATTCTCCGTCTCCGAGATAAATAGTGTTCCTTGTGTGCTCAACGAGTGCCGTAACGTCGGATGCAAAGTAATTTTCTGACGTTCCGATTCCGATGATAAGCGGACTTGATTCGCGAGCTACGTATACTGTGTCGGGTGCGTCGTTGCAAATGACGCCAAGCGCATACGAGCCTTTAAGCCTTGAAACCGTTTTAAGTACAGCTTTTTTTATATCTCCTTTGTAATACATTTCGAGAAGATGGACTATAACCTCGGTGTCTGTTTCGCTGTTGAATTCATATCCTTTCGTGACAAGCTCATCACGGAGAGCCATATAGTTTTCAATGATTCCGTTATGCACAACTGCAAACTTCTCGTTGTTGCTGATATGGGGGTGCGCATTCATATCTGTCGGTGCACCGTGCGTTGCCCATCTAGTGTGTCCTATACCGACGCAGCCTTCGGTGAGTCTGCCGTTATCGGTTTTTTCACACAAATTCGATATTCTTCCTTTTACCTTGTTTATAAGAATTTTCTCACCGTTCATTACAGCAATTCCCGCTGAATCGTATCCGCGGTATTCAAGCTTCTTAAGTCCCTCTAAAATTATCGGAGCGGCATTTTGCGCGCCGGTATAACCAACTATTCCACACATAAATTAAATCTCCTTTTTTAAATGACATTGCAATTTTTTTATAATATGATAGAATAATAACATCATACATTATACTGTAAAAATATCAAAAAGTCAACCATTTTACAAAAAATTGTTCTATTTTACAAAATTTGAAGTTCTTTCAATTTTGAAAAATTATGGGAGATTGAAGACTGCGTGCTGCAGTGCTAATCTCTCTATGTCTGTTATTGCAAATCTTTCTCCGTTATTATTTCTGACCTTCAGAAGTCTATACGGAATATCATATTCGTTGCTTGGACTTTTGGTTCTCATAAATTTTTGTACTCAGCTTTTGGTTGATCTTGCTTTTTTCATTTTTTCTCAAAAATTCAATATTACGGTATCTGTTAAAATGATGCCTATAATTGCAACGGTTGGAATTGGCGTTTTCGCAAATTTTTCTTGGCGGAGCAACCGAATGTAAAATGTCTCAGTGGTGCTCGGGATATATTGAGAGTGCTTTGGATATTCCGAAGGTTTGGGGAGATATTTTTGGTGTTGCGTTCTTTGCGCTTGGACTTGGGCGCTCATTATATGCAAAAATAGGAAAAAACATAGAGAAGGTGATTTTGCTTGGCGTTATAGGTGCAACGTTGTGCTATCTTGTTGCGGCGCTTTCAAGCATTGGATTTATTTGACTTATTGCATGCGCATTCACCGGATTTTGTGTTTGTCGTCTATTTTGTAATCTATAAAACGAAAAAGAGACAGCATAATGGTGAAATCCTGCTGATTTCTTCGAACTTTATGGACTTTTTCTATTGCCGTTTTCCTCAAATCTGAATATCCCATTATCAAACTTTTGGTGCTCCTGCGGAAATTTTGAAATTTCATGGGCAGAGCAAAACAGGGTTGTCTCGCACAGCGAGACTTGTCGCAATGTTACGAATTCTTGGCTCTTCGAGCGACGCAATTTTCATTACAAATAGTATAAAAAAGAACCAGGGGCTGTCTCAAATGTATTTTTAAGAGCATTTGAGACAGCCCCGGGTTCTTTACTGTTTCTTAAACACGGTTTTCAAAATAGTACCGATCTTGGGAGGCGTGCCGTAAAGCAAAACGCCTACACGGTAGATTTTTGCGGAAAGTACGCCGATTCCAATGGTTGATCCGACGAGAATGGCAATAGAAATGAAAATCTCATACCAAGCCACCGTACCCATACAAATTCTTGTGAACATAGCCATTGGAGACGTAAACGGGATGTAGGAGCAAACGAGCATTGCGGTGTTGTCGATAGTCCCACTGCTCATAGAGAAGATAACCACCATAAAGGCAATGAGGAACAGGAACGTAATCGGCATAACAGAGGTGTTAATATCCTCAAGCTTGGACGCCGTCGAGCCGATCGCGCCGTATAGGAAGGCGTAGATAAGAAAGCCGAGCACAAAGAACACGATGAGGTAAATAAATAGTGAAAGTGGTATATCAAAGATAGAAGCGATGAGAGGATTGGAGAGAGCTTCTTTGTTCACGTTGTAGAGCAGAATTGCCGTACCGAACACAAGGACAAGCTGCGTAAAGCCTGCGATACAGGATGCAAGCACCTTACCGAACATCATAGCGGTGGGCTTTGCGCTTGTAACAAGGACCTCCATCGCGCGCGAGCTCTTTTCGGTCGCAACGTTGGTGGCAACCATCTGTCCGTAAAGAAGAATGACCATATAGAGAGCAAAGATCATTATGTAGGTGTATAAGAAGTTCTGTATCTGATCCTTACCGAGCGTTTTGGTATTGCTTTCAATCTGTACGGATAAAATCTCCGACGCGAGTTCGGGAGGAATATTATTTTCTACCATCTGCTGATAGCGATACACTTCTTGCAAAACCGTGTCCGCAATGGCAGTATTGCTATCATACATTGAAAGATTGTTTACATAGTAGGTATAGGAGAATGTGCTGTTCATAACGAAGGCGCACTCAGCGTTGCCTGATACGATTTCGTCCTTCAGCTCGTCGATGCTGCCTTCCGCAATCTTTACGTTATAATCCACAAAAGTAGATGCAAAGAAATCTTTTGCGGTTGAGGCGAGTTCTGCATCCTCGGCATAAACGAGCATTGCCGGAAGGTCGGTATGAGAGGTGTCGCCCCCCTCGTCTGATTCAAATGCCGATATAATGTTGGGAATGAACATTACAATCGCAATCAGCGCAACGAGGAATATCGTAAAGCCAACGAATATTTTGTTTCTTAAATAACCTTTCAGTTCAAATTTCAGTATTTTTCCAAACTGTTTCATTGTACTGCCTCCTTATATCTGCGCGCCTGCGTACTCAACGAAAATGTCATTGAGCGAAGGCTCAAATACCTTGACCTCGTCAACGTCGTAGCATTCAACAAGGCGTTTCATCATAGTTTGCTTTTCCGAGGGATCTCCAAGCTGAATCAGCAGAGTTCCGTCCTCACGCTCGGTGCAAATATCTCCGAGGTCAGCCTTTATCTTTTCGAGATTTTGGGTGCTTACCACGATTTTATCGCGCGGATAGGTTCTCTTAATTTCGTGGAGATCTCCGCTGATAGCCACCTTGCCTGCATTGATGATTGCGATGCTATCGCAAAATTCCTCTATGTAGCTCATCTGATGACTTGAAAACAGAACGATTTTTCCCTTGGCGATTTGCTCCTTGACCACGTCTTTAAGGAGCATAGCGTTTACGGGGTCGAGTCCCGAAAATGGCTCGTCGAGAATGACAATATCGGGATCGTGAGCAAGGGCGGTAACGAGCTGAATCTTCTGCTGATTACCCTTGGAGAGTGTATCGAGCTTTTTGTTACGGTATTCGCTCATTCCGAGCCTGCCAAGCCAATAATCGATGGCTTTTACGGCATCCTTTGCGCTCATACCTTTCAGCTCCGCGAAGTACACGAGCTGATCTATGATGAGCTTCTTAGGATAGAGTCCTCTTTCTTCGGGAAGATAGCCGATGCCGATTTTGTCATAATCAATGGTTTTTCCGTCGATCAGCACCTCACCGCTGTTCGCCGGAAACACGTTCATCAGAATACGAATAGACGTTGTTTTACCCGCGCCGTTTCTGCCGAGCAGACCGAACGCCTTTCCGCCCTCTGCCGTGAAAGATACGCCCTTTAAGACTTCTTTCTCACCAAAGGATTTATCAATGTTTCTCAGTTCAAGTATCATTGCTTTCAAAATCCTCCTTTTAGTCAACTACAACCGATACTTTTTTTACCCTTTTTATTGAAAGGATATTCTCCCACAAAATTAAAAAGTGCGTGACCGAAGCCACGCACCGAAAAACGCAAACCCCGATAGCTGCGAAACTAACCTTAATTGAAATAAGCATTTTCTTGCTTTCCACTAAGTTAGAATTTGCGTTTTTACCAAATTCATATGTAGAAAGCAGAAAAAGGGTATAGCATCCCCTTGTGAAGTAAAATGCATAATTTCAATATTTAGTTAGTTTCGCAATGGTTATTATACCACAAATTTATGAATAAATCAAGGTATTTTGGAGGATTTAGGCTTTTTTTATAAATTCAGCCCTCGCTCCGTTTGGGAACGAGGGCTTATGTGTCTTTTATTCGTCCTTCTGATATTCGAGAATATCTCCGGCTTCGCAATCAAGCACCTCGCAGATTGCCGCAAGGGTGGAAAAGCGGATAGCCGTGACCTTGTTGTTTTTGATTTTTGACATATTTACGTTGGAAATTCCTACGCGCTCTGCAAGCTCGTTTAGGGAGATTTTTCTTTCCACCATCATTCTGTCAAGTCGAAGTATGATCTTTCCCATATCTTACCCCTCAAAGAAGTCCGTCCACATCGTTCTCAAGCTCTACACCGTGAGCAAAGAACTGTGTAAGGCAAAGAACGATAATACCCATTAAAATACCACTCATATCGATGCTGATCTCTATGTTTTCCACGCCCGTAACCAAGCGTGCAATAAAGCTTAAAAAGAGTCCAAGGATAGGAATTGCAATCGTAAAAATACCGATCTCTCTTATCAAGCGAACGTTGTCTTTTTGGAACGGAGTGGTGTTTTCGGATTTCTTGAAGATCTGATTTAAGTTACGGAACACCATAGCCACTAAAGCAAGAATGAGCATTGCGCCGATACCGAAAATAATAAAAGTGGTGGTGTTGATCTTACCGTCAACAACAGGGGCATTGACTTCAAATCCGTAAACCTCAAGATTTGCTCCGCAGCATTCCTTTGCATCAAAGCCGACAAAGTATCCCACTAAGTCCGGGGCTGCAATAGAACAAACGATAGCGGCTAACATCAGAGCTACTCCGACCCATTGGAACACCTCGATGCTCTTCGTAATGACTTTTCCAAGCGTGTTAAGTTTTTTCATTGTTATGACCTCCAAATAAAAATAGCGTTTTGGCTTAACGATGAATATTATAACACGCTGATATACGTTTGTCAATAGTTTTTTAATGTTTGTCGATAACTTTTTTGTTCAGAGCATTAAAATCAGCCCTCATTCTGAGATGGAGTGAGGGCTGATTATCTGTGTTGATTTGTTATTCTTCATTTGTATCTCATTGTATCTCAATTGTCAACCTCGCTCCGAGGCGGAAGGCATATTCGAAGATGGCTACTTCGGCGAGGCTCATATACTCGCTCCAGTAGTTCGCCACCGTCGCACAGTCGTTGTCTTTCGCCTGCGCCGGCTCTGCTCTGCCAACTCCTTGCTTTGGGCGATTTCTCTGCGTTAAAAGTTATTCAAAAGCACTATAAGGCGTTCTTCTTTAAAGTATGGTTAGATCGCGGTCTTATATCAGAATATGATAAATTCGTATATGAAAAAGCTTATGAAATGAAATCTTTTAAAACCGGGTGTCTTGTCGGTAGAATTAAATGGTATCTTGAATTCGGTTCTAATGAAGAGCTTAAAGACAAGCTTAAAAAATTGCTTGTGAGCTGCAACGTTAACAGCGATAATAATCCACGTATAGAAAAAGAGATAAAAGGAATATTGCCTCCTCCGAAGGAAGTAATGAACGTAGAGTTTGAAACGAAGAGAAAGTTTTATCTCAAGCTTGGTGATTTTATATCAAGCTATGAATTTACGAACAAGGGTTCTGAAGAGCTCCGCAGGGTTTATAAGGTTCTCTCACTCAGACGTGAAAAAATTAACAAGCTGTGTACCGACGTTGTCAGCTTCACCGTTGACAGAACCAATCCGGACTCTGAAGAAATGGACTGGTGGAAGAGGACCCGACGAGTAAGAATTGAGGATCAACCGGATAAGGCTGTTCTCGATGCTTGGTATAAACAGACCGGTTGATGATTTTTGGATGAATTAAAAGATTATAAACTCTCAAAGAGGGATAAGCAAAAAGTTTTAGAATATGCTGAAAAGCTAAAGAAAAAGAAGTAGACTTTTTTGACGGTAGTCATTAACTATCACAAGTCTACTTCGTGGACGGTTAACCGTCTATAATGATTATATCACAAAAAAATAAAAAGTCAATACATAGAGGAGAAATAAAATTATGTCTATATTTTTTAATCTCCTAGATCTAAAAGTTTATCAATAGCAAATTTAAGCTGTGGATTGTCTTTATAGGCTTTCAGCAGCTTTTTTTCTTTTTCCGTAATGGTTTTATAATTTATTGCTTGATTTTCATACAGTGGTCGCGGAGTTTCTATCATTCCAGTCAAGTAATCAAGTGATATATTATAATGTTTTGCAAGATTTATGTATTTATCTACACCCATCATTTGCACACCATTTTCATATTTGCTAAGCAATTGTTGAATTTTTGATAGAGCAGAGAGTTAGAGGAAACTCGTCTGCAACCTACAAGTATTATGAAATTTGTCTTGAGAGCTTCAGAAAGTATATGAAGGACTGCGATGTACGTGATATAAATCTTACGAAGTGTAAGTTTTATTATCTTTATCTCTCTGACGGTAATAAAAATTCTGTCAGTGTTCAAACGTACATACGCGGTTTGAGAGCTTTTCTTAAGTTTTTATATGACAATGAGTTTATTGATGTAGATATATGCGCGCGCTTTAGGCTGCCAAAATGCACTCGGAACGTAGTTGACGTTCTCTCCGGGGAAAATTTTCTTTCGTTGCGTAACCGTCTTATTATAAGTTTGATGCTTGACTCGGGACTTCGACGTCATGAGGTGGTATCGTTAGCGCTTGGAGATGTTCATCTTGAGGAACGGTATCTGATAGTTAGCGGAAAAGGAGCAAAACAACGGTTTGTTCCGTTTGGCTCGGTTACATCCGAAATAATGAAAAAATATCTTGAGCTGACCTTCCCGGACACAAGAAAAATAGATTTTAGAACGAGTCTAATAATCAAGGTGTCTGAAATTGGTGAGTTTACCGGTATTACCGATACGACTTTAAAACAGCTTTTCAGAGCTTTGAAAATACGAACCGGGATTAAACGTCTGAAAGCTCACTTATTACGTCATACGTTCGCTACACGGTATCTTGAAAATGGCGGTAATATCTATGCATTACAAGCGATTTTAGGGCATACAAGCCTTGAAATGGTAAAAAAGTATCTACATCTTGCTACAAACAGAATACGTGCTGATTTTCCAAAATTCAGTCCGCTGGACAATATGAAAAAGCCTCCTCGCTAAGAGAAGGCTTAGGTGGTGCTCCTGCGGGAATTCGAATCCCGGACACCTTGATTAAAAGTCAAGTGCTCTACCGGCTGAGCTACAGGGGCGTACAACAATCATGCTTAAATATAATATCACATTCAAAGCGATTTGTCAATAGTTTTGACAAAAATAATAATAAAAATTTATCTTTGGTAAAAAATGTTTTAAAGTCCAATTTATTGTACACATGGCCGTGTATAATTTATTCGTAAGATAAAGTGCTTCAAAACAAACAAAATGATAACAAGGATGGTTGTGATATGAAATTAAAGTATGCTGTTGCGCTTATGAAAGGTGAGAATGAATCAATACTCGGAGTGTTTAATACGAGAGAAGAGGCGGACAAATTCGGACAGGGAAGCAAAATACCAAAGGACGCCGGACTTCATTATTGCTTTGCCGCTCCATTTCAGAAGGGAAGACCGGTAGGCAAGAGTATTAAAGTTTATAATTATTATAACGTTTGATAACATAGCTTTTCAGAATATAAAATGATTTGATAAAAATGAAAGCAGATGAAATAAAAATTACAGGCTTAATTTAAATAATGACAGTAAAAAAAGGTAGTTTTTAGCTACCTTTTTTACTATTTAATCATAAATTTGTTAAAACTTTTTTTGCCGCGCTTGATAAGTACGCCTGCTGTAAGCTGTTCTTTAGTAACCGTTGCCTTGACGTCGGTCACCTTTTCTCCGTCAAGCGTTACGCCGCCTTGCTCGATGGCGCGTCTTCCCTCGGATTTTGAAGGAACCATTTTAGCAAGAACGAGAAGGGAATTGATATCTATAGCACCGTCTGTGAGAGATGCTTCGTCAACTTCAACGACGGGGGTGAGAGCACTGTTTCCTGAGCCGAAAAGCGCTTTGGATGCGTTGCGAGCGTTCGTAGCTTCCTCTTCGCCGTGAACAAGCTTTGTTAGCTCGTATGCGAGAATATCCTTTGCCTCGTTAAGCTGCGCCCCCTCCCATGAATTCATTTTATCAATTTCATCAAGTGGAAGGAAGGTGAGCATTCTGATGCATTTAAGAACGTCTTTATCGTCAACGTTTCTCCAGTACTGGTAGAAATCGTAAGGAGAGGTTTTCTTGGGGTCGAGCCAAACGGCGCCGCTTGCTGTCTTGCCCATTTTCTTACCCTCTGAATTAAGCAAAAGAGTAATAGTCATAGCGTATGCGTCCTTGCCGAGCTTTCTTCTTATAAGCTCTGTGCCGCCAAGCATGTTTGACCATTGGTCATCACCGCCGAACTGCATATTACAGCCGTATTCCTTGAAAAGATGGTAAAAGTCGTATGACTGCATTATCATATAATTAAATTCAAGGAATGAAAGCCCCTTTTCCATTCTCTGTTTATAGCATTCCGCGGAAAGCATTCTGTTAACAGAGAAGCAAGCGCCGACGTCGCGGAGAACGTCGATGTAGTTAAGTCCGAGAAGCCAATCGGCGTTGTTTACCATAATAGCCTTGCCCTCACCGAAGTCGATGAATCTTTCCATCTGAACCTTGAAGCAATCGCAGTTGTGGCGTATCGTTTCAGCTGTCATCATCTGGCGCATATCGGTTCTGCCGGAGGGGTCTCCAATCATAGCGGTTCCGCCTCCGATAAGTACTACCGGACGGTTTCCTGCCATCTGAAGTCTTTTCATAAGGCAAAGCGCCATAAAATGTCCGACGTGAAGACTGTCTGCCGTCGGGTCAAAGCCGATGTAAAACGTGGCTTTTCCGTTGTTGACGAGGTCTTTTATTTCCGCCTCGTCGGTTACCTGCGCTATCAAGCCGCGGGCAACAAGCTCTTCGTAAATTTGCATAATGTATATCCTTTTCTTATTTTATTTTTATAATAATAAAAACGTCCTTGGGAATATCCCAAGGACGTCAATTAACGTGTTACCACCTTGATTCGTATTTTACTTACGCAAAATACCTCTATTGCTTAATAATCTGAAGTAATATATATCAAATAAGAAGCAATTCGCTATAACGGGCGATCCCGTTGCAGCCTACTGCCTGATATAGGGGTTCAGTGCACACTCAAAGACGTATTCACGAAAATGCTTTACGCACCTCTCATCAACCGGTAACTTTCTGTTTGACGGCAAAATCCGCTACTTGTTCTTATCAACGCTTTAAATTATATCAAAATTATACTATAAAAGATTGTGTTTGTCAAGAGTTTTTTAAACACTGAAAAAATATCCGTCGTAGGCTACGTACATGTTGTATCTGCGCGCCGCAGAGGAAAGCTCGTCATGTATAGGTCTTTTTTTGTCAGATGGGATGTGTGAAAGAACGAATTTAACGTTTCCTTCGGATATGTTTCCCGAAATGAGTATATCCTTAAGAGCCTTCATAGCAACAAGGTTATTGTGATACGTTGATGCGTATGATGTCTCACCAAGCTCAAGAGCACAGTCCGCGATAACGGCATCTATTTTCAGTTGAGACAACGTTTTCCACGCACTGAAATTAATGCCGCCGCCGTCAAGCGCGTATAGCAGAGTTTTATCACGTGAGAGAGCAAAATTAAGGCACATCTCTCCTTTTATATCGGTTATATGATTTGCGGGTACGGAATAGAGCGTGTATTCTCCGATTGGCTGAGGTGTCGAGGTTGAAAGCTTTATTTTTTCGATTGACAACGTGTCGGGGATAAGCTCAAGCACCTTGCCTGTAGAGTAAACCCTAATGTTTTTGCCTGACGCAAGCTTAATAATTGTATCGGGTGAAAAATGACCTCTGTGGGAGTGGGAGATAATGACGTCGCTTACCTTATCAAACATGTCCGAAAAGCCAAGGTCATCAGCCATCTCAAATATATCCCCAGGGGCATCGATAAGGATTTTTTCGTCTACAAGCACTCCGCCGAGTCTTCTGAAATCCTTTAAGGCTTTTTTCTTTATTTTACATTCTCCGTGCCCGGTTCCGAGCATTCTTATTCTCATTTTTAACCCTTTCTTTCAATTTTATATACGGTAGTCTGCGTATAGGTTTCGCCTTTTTTATAAATACCTACTCCACGGTTTACCGAGTTAGGTTCGGTTTGCGCCTCAAGACATATTGCACCGTGTTTTACCTGCTTGATTCCGCCTTTGAAATCAGCGCCCGAACCAAGCCCATGAGCTGAATATATCTGTATTCCGGGTTGGTCTGTGTATACTGACATTTTAAGACTTTTGTTTTCAAGCTCCGCACATAAACCAAGCTGTTTGTTTTTGAATTCCGAATATATATTAGGGCAGAGTACGAAATTGTGGTCGTATATTTCTCCATCAAGAACCTCTCCGAGAACTCTTCCGCCTCTTAAATCAAAGCGTGTGCCTTCAACCTTTGGGTGATTTCCCGTTGGGATTAATTTGTCATCAACCTCGGTGATTTCGTCAGCAAAAACCTTAAGCGTGTGATTCATTATATTCCCGCCGAATCCGTCAAGATTGAAGTAGGCATGGTTTGTCATGCTTATTGGCGTCGTGCCGTTTGGCGTTGCTTTGTATTCGATGATAAGGGCGTCGCCTTCTAAGCTGTAGGTAACCTCCGCCTTAAGCTCCGCAGGGAATCCGTCTTCACCGTCGGGAGAAGTGTAAGAGAAGGTAACCGAGCTTTCGCAATGATGTCCAACTTCCCAAACTTTGTGGCCAAAACCGACACCGCCGTGAAGGCAATTGCCGTTATTGTTTTTCGTTACGTTGTATTCTTTTCCATTTATGACAAATTTTGCATTTTTTATTCTGTTTGCAACTCTGCCCACTGTTATCCCCAAGGAACCCTTGTTTTCTATATACGCTTCGAAATCGTTAAATCCTCCGACAATATCTACGCCGAACGCATCAAGTTTTAAAATCGTTGCACCGTAGGTCATTATTTTTGCCTCTGTGTTATCTCCTTTGATTGTGTATGCGTATATTTTTTCTCCTGTCGGAAGTGTTCCGAATGTTTTGTTCATATGCATCCTCCAATTTCATATTCAATATATTTTAACACAGTTTCACCTAAATGTAAAGAGTTAATATTGACATATAAAATTAATTGTGGTATTATATTGTTAATTAATGTTTTATCGGACGAATTAATAATCGGAGTTGTGATATGAAAAAGGTTGCAATAGTTATAAATGGAGCAGGCGGTGTCGGAAAAGACACTCTTTGCGAATTGGCGGCAAAGCATTTCAAGGTGATGAATATTTCGTCAATAACACCCATAAAGGAGATAGCCGCTATTTGCGGTTGGGACGGAACAAAAGATAATAAAGCCAGAAAATTTCTTTCTGACCTCAAAAATATTTGCGTAGAGTATAATGATTATCCCACGGCTTGGGCAAAAGCGAGATACGACGAGTTTCTTTCTTCCGATAGCGAGGTGTTTTTTGTTCATATAAGAGAGCCGGAGGAAATCGCAAAGTTCGTCAAAGTGACAGATATGAATGCAAAAACTTTGCTTGTGCGCGGTGGTAAAAGAATGTCAAAGGAAAAGTACGGAAACGCATCCGATGACGGTGTAGAAAACTACTCGTATGACTATTATTTTCTCAATGAGGATACTCTTGATATCGCAGAGGAGGAGTTTGTTAAATTAATAAAGAACATTACTGAATAAAAAACATGGTGCTGAGTCAAAAGCTTTTAGTTAAGCTAATGACTCAGCACCATGCTTTTTGTTATAAAAGTATACAAATAAGACCGTTTGCGCCTTCGTTAACTACTTTTTCAAGAGTTTCTCCAAGCTTTTCGCGGGATTCCTCGGGAATGTTAGTTAATTTTGCATTCATTCCGTCGTTCACAAGATCATAAAGAGATTTACCGAACATGTTAGATTCCCACACTCGTTTTGGATCCTCTTCAAGCTCGTCAAGAAGATATTTAACTACCTCTTCCGTCTGTTCCTCGGTTCCGACAACCGGACAGAGTTCGGTTTTTATTCCTGTTTTAATCATGTGTATTGATTCGGCGCTTGCGGAAACCTTTACTCCCCATCCACCCGATTGCTTAGTAAGCTTCGGCTCCTCAAGAACTAGCTCCTCGGGACGCGGCATAACTATGCCGTAACCCTTTTCACGAACGTCTCTTAACGCGTTTTCCACTTTTTTATATTCCTTTTCAACTTCTCCGAGTCTTATAATTGTTGAAAGCAGGCTTTTTTCGTCTGTGATTTCAATTCCAGTAAGCTCGGTCATCACAGCGTAATATTCGTCGCTTGTTATCGGAATGTTAAATTCTGCTGTGCCGTCGCCCGCATTAACGGAAAGCCGTTCTATTCCTTCGGTGACTGCAAGTGAGGTTTCAATATCTCCGAGTTTGTCGGTGGACTGCGCGAAGCTTTCTATTTTTTCCATAACAGACAGGTGAATCGGATGAGTTTGGGGTAACACTTCAGTCCATTTGGGAAGATTGAAGGTCAGGGTCCGAACAGGGAACTGTGAGAGCACGAGTCCGAGTATTTCGCGGATATCGTCGGCATTGAGCACTGTGCAATTAACAAGAGCTACAGGGACGCCGTATTTTTCTTCAAGAGCCACGGCAAGTGAGTGCGCATCCTCGCTTTCCGGAAATTTCGAATTTAGCACTATTGCAAACGGCTTTCCAAGCTCCTTTAATTCTCTTGCAACGCGCTCCTCGGCTTCTATATAGTTTTCTCTTTGAATTTCCCCGATGCTTCCATCTGTGGTAACGAGTATTCCTATAGTCGAGTGCTCACCGATTACTTTTCCCGTGCCTATTTCTGCAGCTTTCTCAAAAGGCATCGTCTCATCGCTCCAGGGAGTCATTATCATTCTTTTTTCGCCGTCCTCCTCGCCGCCAAGCGCTCCGTCAACAATATAACCGACACAATCAATCATTTTGACGTTTAATTCGGTTCCGTCCTCCATTTTGATTTTCACCGACTCGTCGGGGACGAATTTCGGTTCTGTTGTCATAATAGTTCTTCCCGACGCGCTTTGAGGAATTTCGTCAACAGTTCTTGCCTTATCAAACTCATTGTCTATGTTCGGTATGACCACGCTGTCAAGAAATTTGTGTATAAATGTGGATTTTCCGGTTCTTACCGGACCGACTACACCGATATAAATATCTCCGCCGGTTCTTTTTGCGATATCTTTGTATATAGAATTACCTGCCATCCTTGTGTCCTCGTCTTTCATGTTGTTTTGTATCACTTTATGCATGGCATCGTGTGAATATTACAAAACGAGGCAACCTCAATAAAGAGATTGCCTCGAAAAGCTTACTTATTAGATATTCTTTTAGGAATGATTACTTTGTTAGGAGTTGAAATATATATGATTTTTTTGTTTTTATCTTCAACAATAAGCGATGAATCGTCGGTTTTGATTCCGAGGACTCTGCAACTTTGCCTTCTTCCGTTTGTAAGATATCTAATCTTTTGACCGCGAAGGATAAACTTCTGACGGTATATATCCATAAATTTGGAGCTGTTTTTAACAGTAGAGTAGAAGGAGAAAAATTTGTTCAAGATATTTTTAGCTATTATAATTGGTATCGAGGTGTTTTCACTCTCAAAAACTTTTCTTATAAGGTCGGTGAGACGGGGAGGAAAGTTTTCCTCGCTGAGAGTGAGTGAAATGTTCACAATGATATATTCGTATGAGGTGAAGTTATCAAGTTTGCCTTCGATAGTAACATCACCGATTATCGAGTTGTTGCAATATATCTTGCTGACCCATCCGATCCCGATAGGCTGAGTCGTATGCTCCTCAAGCGCTGTAGTTATTGAAACAGCGCATAATGAGCTGAGAAGCGCGGCTTGGGAAGGGAATATTGATGGTCGGAGTATGCATGACATATATATTCCGCGCTCCGACTCGCCTCTGCGTTTATCGTCAGAGCTGCCTTTCTGCTTGCTCTCGGTGAAAACGACGTATCTATCCGGATAACCGAGCTTCGCGTATTCTCTTGCAAGCTTTGCGGTCGAAGGAAGCGCGTCATGGCATTCAAGTCTGACGACACTGCCGTCAGAGGCACGCATAGTCATTAAATTGTAATTCATAAAGCGCTCCTTTCGCAGTTTTTATAAAATATGATATCAGTATGCTTTACCCCAATATACGAGCTTTTTCGCATCTCTTCCGCAGCAAACGCATTTTTCTCCAATGGGTTTTATACCAAATGGAATACAACGTGAGGAAACGTCTGCTTTTTCTTTGAGTTCAAGCTCGCAATCAAGGCTTCCGCACCACATAGCTTTGATGTATCCGTTTTTCTCGTTTGCAATCTTTATAAGCTCGTCAAGGTCATTTGCGGTGTAGGTTCTTTCCTCTCTGTGCTTGAGCGCCTTTTCATAAAGCGCGCTTGTGAGATTGTTTAGTCCTTCGTTTACAGAGTCTGCAAGGCTGTCGAGCGAAACAAAATTTTTTTCTCTGTTATCGCGGCGAACTATAACGCATTTGTTATCTGCAAGGTCGCGGGGACCGATTTCAATTCTGAGGGGAACACCTTTCATTTCATATTCCGAGAACTTCCAGCCGGGAGATTGATCTGAATCGTCCATTTTTACTCTGTAGCCCGCAGACTTAAGTGTATCCGTAATTTTCTGAGCCGCATTGAGAACGCCTTCTTTATGCTGCTGAACAGGAATAACGACAACCTGTATGGGAGCAACCGACGGGGGAAGAACGAGACCCGAATCGTCGCCGTGCGTCATTATTATACCGCCGATAATACGTGTAGAAACACCCCATGACGTTTGATGGCAGTATTTAAGAGTGTTATCGTTATCAAGGAACTGAATTCCGAAGGCTTCTGCGAATCCCGAACCGAAATTATGCGAGGTGCCGCCTTGAAGAGCCTTTCCGTCGTGCATGAGAGCTTCAACGGTATAGGTTGCTTTTGCACCGGCAAATTTTTCCTTGTCTGTCTTCTGTCCCTTTATAACGGGCATAGCAAGATCTTTTTCGAAAAAGTCAGCGTAGATATTAAGCATCTGTATGGTTCTTTCTTCGGCTTCCTTTGCCGTTCTGTGCATAGTATGACCTTCCTGCCAGAGAAATTCTCTTGAACGTAAGAATGGTCTTGTTGTTTTTTCCCAACGAACAACAGAGCACCATTGGTTATATACCTTGGGCAGATCCCTGTAGGATTTTATAATATTTGCATAATGCTCGCAGAAGAGAGTTTCTGAGGTGGGACGAACGCAAAGTCTTTCACTAAGACGCTCGCTTCCTCCGTGGGTTACCCAGGCAACCTCGGGAGCAAAGCCTTCAACGTGCTCTTTTTCCTTCGTCAGGAGAGATTCGGGAATAAACAAAGGCATATATACGTTTTCAACACCGGTCTCTTTAAATCTCGTGTCAAGTATTTTCTGAATGTTTTCCCAGATTGCGTATCCGTAAGGACGGATTATCATACATCCCTTAACACTTGAATAATCAATCAGGTCAGCCTTTTTAACTATATCTGTATACCATTTAGCAAAGTCCTCGTCCATAGACGTGATCTGTTCGACGAGTTTCTTTTCGTTTTGCGCCATTATAAAACAGTCCTTTCGATTTATATATAAATGTACAGCATAGATTATATAACAAATAATTTGTTTTGTCAAGGAGTAGATTACAAAATAAAGTCTAAAAAAACACACTTTTCGTGCAAAACACCGAAAATGTAACCAAAACAAATTATTTTTGCAAAATCACTTGAAAAAACTTTCAAAATATACTATAATATAGGAGTCAAATTCATCAAAAATGAAATTTTTGAATCAAAAGTATTCAAAGTATAAACCAAGAGGATATAAAAATGAAAAAATACAGCGAACTTTCAAAAGCAGAGCAAAAAGAGCTTTATGAGGCTCTTCTTAAAGAGTATAACGAATACAAATCAAAGAAACTTTCACTTGATTTATCACGCGGAAAACCTAATTCCGACCAGCTTGATGTAAGCCTTCCGCTTTTATCTGAGGTAAGACCGCGTGAAAAGTGCTTTTCTGAAAACGGAGTTGACTGCCGTAACTACGGAGTGCTTGACGGCATTCCCGAAATGAAAAGACTTTTTGCCGAGACTCTCGGACTCAAGGAAGAATATATCGCGGTAGGCGGTAACTCCTCACTTCAGCTTATGTATGACACGCTTTCACGCGCGATGCTTTTCGGTGTTCTCGGTTCGCCTCGCCCTTGGTGCCGCGAGGAAGGCATAAAGTGGATATGCGTAACTCCGGGATACGACAGACATTTTAAAATGACCGAGATTATGGGATTTGAGCTTCTTTCCGTAAAAATGACTCCCACGGGTCCCGATATGGATGAGGTTGAGCGTCTTGTAAAGGACCCCAAGGTAAAGGGTATATGGTGCGTTCCGAAATATTCCAACCCATCGGGAAATACTTATTCCGATGAAACGGTCCGCCGCCTTGCTAAAATGGAGTGTGCTGCTCCCGATTTCCGTATTATGTGGGATAATGCTTATGCGGTTCACGATCTGAACGAAAACGGAGATAAGCTTCTTGATATATTCGCAGAAGCAGAGAAGTACGGAAACCTTGACCGTATTTTCTATTATTCTTCGACATCAAAAATTACCTTCCCCGGAGCAGGCGTTGCACTTATGGCGGCTTCCCCCGCAAACCTTAAACAGATTTCAAAATATTTCGGTGTGCAGACCATTGGATACGATAAGCTTAATCAGCTCCGTCATACTGCGTATTTTAAAAATGCGGCATCAGTACATGAGCATATGATGATTCTTGCAAAGTTTATCGGTAAGAAGTTTGAAATTACTCTCGGAAACCTTGAGGTGCTTGAAGGACTCGGAATTGCAGAGTGGACCAAGCCTAACGGAGGATATTTCGTTTCACTTGACGTTATGCCGGGAACGGCAAAGCGCGTTTATGACCTTATGAAGGATGCAGGTGTTGTTCTCACAAGCGTCGGAGCGACCTTCCCGTACGGAATTGACCCGGAGGATAAAAACCTCAGAATTGCTCCCACATATCCTACAGACAGCGATCTTGATCTTGCAACAAAAATACTTGTAATCACGGTTAAGCTTGCAGCGCTTGAAAAGATAATAAATAATTAAGAGAAAAGGGGCTGTCACATTTGGTAAAACCGAAAAAGTCTAAAAATAAAAAGACTCAAATGCAGCAAAAACGCAAATGAGACAGCATAATGATGAAATCCTGCGGATTTCTTCGCTTTTCATAGACTTTTTCTACCGCCGT
>JAZSGJ010000072.1:0-9181 GCA_045532675.1 Eubacteriales bacterium
CCCCCTTGACAAATCGAAAAAGCTTTGTTATAATGTTTAAGCACAACTTAGTACGGCGCCATAGCCAAGTGGTAAGGCACGGGTCTGCAAAACCCTTATCCCCCAGTTCAAATCTGGGTGGCGCCTCCAAGATGTGTTGAAAAAAGATGTCAACCGAAAAACCCGACATTTTCTCGGGTTTTCTTCGTTTTTCTCGATTTTTTGAAAATCGGATTTTTTACAAATAAAAAATGCCAATTGGCATTTTAGGGTAAGGGAGCAGAGATGAACCTTTCCCACACCTTTTTGGTGGAGATATTTGTGAATTTTTATCGCAAATATCTCCCCATATCATCAATTCGTAAATGTTGTCAAAGTGATAATAAAAGGTCATACGGTTTATGCCGCATTTTTCGCAAGCTCGGTCTGGATAGCGACGAGCTGACGGACGTCGTCAATCTTAAGCTGCCGATCGAAATGTTCGGTTCATTCGGCGAGGCGGACAGAGTTTATCCCGCGTATCATATGAATAAGCAACATTGGGTCTCGGTCTTGCTTTCGAGCGCGTCGGACGACGCGATTCAATTTCTGACCGATGCGAGCGTTGAGGTGACGAGATCAAAAAGTAAAGATAAAAACAGGAGAAAAATAAAATGAAAATTGCAGTAACGCATGAAAACGGACTTATATTTCAGCATTTCGGTCATACCGAGCAGTTCAAGGTCTACACGGTAGACGACGGAAGGATCGTTGATAGCGCCATCGTTGACACTAACGGTCAGGGGCACGGCGCGCTTGCGTCGCTTTTAAAGAATATCGGCGCTGACGTCCTTATTTGCGGAGGTATCGGCGGTGGTGCGCAGATGGCGCTTGCGGATGCAGATGTCAAGCTGTACGGCGGCATCAGCGGCTCTTGCGACGAGGCGGTTGAAGCCCTGCTTGCAGGTAAGCTCGGATACGACCCCAATGTCAGATGCAGTCATCACGATCACGAACACGGAGACGGCGGTCACAGCTGTGGCAGTCACGGATGCGGAACGCATAGCTCTTGCGGCGGACATAGTTGCCACTGACAGAAATAAGTTGGAGAGAAAGCTCAAGCAGACGATATTGTTCGCACAATAAGGCTCCATTCGGGAGGAGGAGCGTGTTCTCCGTTTAGGATAACACGCAATGAATTGCAGCCCATCGGCTGCGTGAATTGCCCTATGCGGCGTCAACCTGTCACCGTAGGTGATTGTGGGATCGTTTCGTTTTGTTACTATCTTTTACAACCTCTCCGTCATTTTCTGATGAAAATGATACCTCCAGATTTGCGTAGCACATATTACACAAATGAGGCGTAGAAATTGCGGATCGGGCGTGCCTTATGATGTTCCTTTTATAAAGACATCACTTGTCAAAAAAATAGGGGCTATCTCAAATGCAAAAACTTGAGACAGCCTCGAAGTTTAATAAGTGGATAGGCAGATTTCTGGAAAAAGCGTCGCTTTCGGCGCGTGAGGCGTACGTACAAGCGTATGTCGAGTTGCGAAAACGGCAGGCGTGTCAATTTTATAGATGAAGTAATGCTTCCGTTTGATTATGTGTGGGACGTGCGCGAGAAAAACAGGAAGCTTGGCTACATACCGTCAGAGCGAGGCGGTGTTGATAGGGGAAAGGATTATAACCATTCGACCTTTAGAGACATTGTTTTGCGCGGACTTTGCGGTGTTGACGGTAGGGCTGATGAGCTGTGCGTAGCTCCGAGAATTCGCGGAATATGGAAATGGTTTAAAATCGAAAATCTTACCTATCGCAAGAAATCTTATAGTATTTACTATGATGAGGATGGAAGTGTGTTCGGTAAAGGATGCGAAATATATATTGAAGAAATTAAATGAAAAGGAACTTGGTAAAATGAATATTGAAGCATCAAAGATTATAAGCAAGGTTATCCTTCCTTCAAAGACTGTAAAAATTAAGCTTCTCGGTGATTCTATTACACACGGTGTCGGGGGTACGGGGTTTTCACAGAACGGGGAGCCTATAGTTTCCGGGTTTTCGAGAAATCCTAACGGATACTGTTGGGCTAACCGTTTTATAGATTTTATGGAAAGCTCGTATGATTGCAAGGTAATCAATAACGGTTGCACGGGTACTACGATAGAGTTTATAATAGAGAAATTTGAAAGTCTTGTTGACGCTGATGATAATATTGTTATATGCACGATAGGAACTAATAACAGGCATCAGTATTTTGACAGAGGGAAAAAGTTTACAAAGCGCGAGTATATGGACGCGTTTTATGAAAATATTCGTAAGCTTCACGGTTTGTTTAAGAATATTGGCGTTGACGTTATTTTCGTAGCAAATATTCCCGCTGCGAAAAAAAACGAAGAAGACGGAGAGAATTATTGGAGAATTTTCCATATGAATGACGTTCGTGACATGTATCTTAAGGCTTCGGCTGAGCTTGGTTTTCCGTTTATATCAATGTATAACAGATTTACCGAATATTGTGTAAGAACCGGCACGAGTCTTGACGATTTGCTTTGCGACGGTCTGCATCCGAATGATAAGGGATACGACATTATGTTTGACATAATGCTCGACGAGCTTGGACTTGTTAGGTGCGTGTAAATGGATAAGCGTATTTATAAAGTGAAAAAGGTAGAAGGCGAATACGCTACACTTATTGACATAGAGTCGGGCGAGGAATTGTTTATCGCGCTTGCATTGCTACCGCTTGGAGTTGATGTTGATTCAAAGCTCGAATACGAAAATTTTGAGTTTTCTGAGAAATAAATTGGGGGAAGTCAAATTTAGCTTATACTGTCTAAATTTGATTTTCCTTTTTTATATTCTGTAGGTACCTGTAATTGGGTCTTTGAAGATGCCGATTTCGGGGGCGCGGAAGGTAAATATGACGAAGGATAAGGCAATGGCGCAAAGGATGCCGAAGGCAAGCTTTGGGTGCTTGCAGGATAGCTTTTCTTTATTAAAGAGTCTTGTTTCATAGATGTATGAAGACGCAGCGGAAATAAAGAAAATAGCGATATTAATCCAATCGGGAGACTTTCCTATCACTCCGTTGTAGGTATAAAAAAGAATCGGTATCAATATAAGTCCAAAAAGAGCACCGCGAAGCTTGACGCACCAGAATTCTTCACGGTCTTTAAAAAAGAAGCTTTCTACGATAGCGTAAATAAACATCGGCCAGAAGATTAGCTTCATATGTTCCCAGGTTGATTCGTTAACTCCCGCAAAGGGTGCAATCCAAGCGGCCCTTCCAAGCCAATTGTAAAGGAAATGCAAAAGCGTGCCTAAAAGCGAGGTCACGGCAAAGCCCATAAGCTGAGAGAGTCCTATTGATCTTTTCATATCTCGTACCTCTTAACTGTTTTAAGGTATTATATTCACATGCAGGGCAAAGTATGTCGAGTGGGCTCAACATATTTTGCGAAATACTTGACAAGTGTAAATTTAAATGCTAAAATATATTAAATAAAATAAATAGGCAAGGAGCTGATTGTTCGTGGGTAGTGACAGTATACCCTTGTGGATAATATTTATTATCTGCGTTATAGGAGGCGCTTATTTCGCAGCTGTGGAAAGCTCGTTTTCCGCTGTGAATAAGATTAAAATGAAGTCTTTGGCTGATGAGGGAAAGAAGAACGCAAAGGGAGTTGTGCTTATCGTTAATAATTTTGAGAAGGCGCTCACCACTCTTCTGATTGGAAATAACGTTACCAAGATTGCGGGCGCATCGGTTTTCACCATTCTGGCAACCGATATATTCAGAGACGCTTTCGGAAAATCCGAAAAATATCTTGAATCGTTTGCTTTTTCTATGGTGTGCTCTATTATGAGCACGGTTATCATATTCTTGTTCAGTGAAATGATACCGAAGAGCTTTGCAAACGACCGCAGTGAGTCGGTGTCGCTGTTTTTTCAGGGGTCGCTTCGTTTTCTCATCAAAATATTTATGCCATTTGCGGGGTTCTTTAACCTCATATCCAACGGTGCAACGCGTCTTTTCGGCAAGCGTGAGGCGGAGCCTTCGATAACCGAGGATGAGCTTGCGGATATCATAGATACTGCTGAGGAGGAGGGCGTCGTTGACGAGGAGCAGAGCGATATGTTCAAATCTGCTCTTGAGTTTTCGAAGACTACGGTTTCAGAGATAATGACTATGGAAAAGGATATGAGCACCGTTTCCGTAAACTCGACTTCAAATGAGGTTCTCCAGGTGATATTGAACACGGTTCATTCAAGATTGCCCGTAAAAGCGGCAAACTCCGACCGTATCGTCGGAATTCTTCGTACCCGTACCTATCTTAAGGAGTACAGAAGAAATCAGCGTGTCAATATCAGACAGGTTATGACTACTCCTTACATAGTGCGCGATAACGCGAAGATAGATAATTTGCTTTCGCATATGCGCCAGCATAAAATACAGATGGCAATCGTGCAGGATGAGCGTAAGCGCGTTGTCGGACTCGTTACTATCGAGGATATTCTTGAGGAGCTCGTTGGAGAGATATACGACGAGGAGGATATAATCGATAAGAACTTCTGCGCTCTCGGCGGAAATAAATACGTTATTAACACACGCATGCTTATTGGGGACGTGTACGAGCGAATGGGAATCGGCAAGGCGCCGAAGCAGATAGCTCATAAGCCGCTCCTTTCGGTAATGCTTGAGCGGATTGGAAGGCTTCCGGGCGAGGAGGAAATATTCTTCTTTGAGGGAATGAAAATCACTCCTAAATCGTTTGAGGGCGGAAAACCGTCAGAGGTTATTGTACAGCTCGTTGATGAGGACGAATCCACCGCCTTAAAAGAGGAGGCGCGCGTATGACGTTTAGAGAGCATTTTTCACACATGTGGTGGGCGTATCTCGTTATATTCATCATGATATGCTGCTCGGCTTATTTTTCCGCATCCGAGATTGCCTTTAACACCTCTAACAAAATACGCCTTCGCCGCGCGGCAGAGGGCGGAAGTAAAACAGCGAAGATTGCATTCGATATAACAGAAAAGTTTACCGTTGCGCTTTCTGCGATACTTATAGGCAATAACCTTGCAAATATCGCGGTATCTACCTGTTCTACTCTTATAGTTCTTAATCTCTTTAAGGATAACGTGGCTGCCGCTTCTACCGTTGCAACCATTTTAGTTACCGTTGTTATACTGATTTTCGGTGAAATATTGCCCAAGGTGCTTGCAAAGCAGAATGCGGATACCGTAGTTCGCTTTGTCGCGATACCTACGAGGATTCTTACTATAATACTCAGTCCGTTCGTTTTTGTAGTTATGATGATTCTTACCGTTCTTCGTAAGATATGGGGCAGGGACCGCAAGGACGACGACCCTACGGTAACCGAGGAGGATATTGTAACTATCATAGATACAATTGAGGAGGAGGGTCTTATAAACGAGGAGCAGGGTGAGCTTTTGCAATCTACTCTTGATTTCCGCGACACAACCATTGAAAAAATTATGACTCCCCGTATAGACATGACGGCGATGGATATTGACAGCGACGAGGAAAAAATTAGCGAGATGCTATCGGATAACGCTCAGTATTCCCGTCTTCCCGTGTATAAGGACAGCATAGATAATATTATAGGTGTGCTTTCGCTTACAAGATATTACAAGGCTACTCTCGGAGAGGAAAAGCCGGATATACGTACGCTTCTTATGAAACCCTGCAGACTTCATAAAACCATGAAGCTTCCCGCCGCTCTTGCTAAGCTTCGCGATGCAAAGATGCATTTAGCCGTCGTAATAGACGAGTTTGGCGGCACTCTCGGTATCGTAACGATGGAGGATATTCTCGAGGAGCTTGTCGGAGACATATGGGATGATACCGACGTAATAGTTACCGAGTGTCTTTCGACCGGTGAAAACACCTACGAGGTGGCATGCGATATGAATATCGACGATTTCTTTGAAGAAATCGATTTCGTAAAGCCTGAAGCCTTCACCTGCGAATATTCAACTATGGGCGGCTGGGCAATAGAGATGCTTGATTCCGACCCGCACGTCGGAGATAGCTTTCGCTATGAAAATCTGTTCGTTATAGTAGCTCAGATGAATAAGGAATGCGTATCAAAGCTCACGGTTTTGGTAGAGCCGAAGCCTGAGGAAGAAAACGAAACACTTTGATTCGCATATAAAAAAGAGCGGAGCCGCCGTAAACTTTGGTAGCTCCGCTCTAAAAATTATAGGTTAGCCCGAAGGACTTAAAAAAATACAGCGAGAAAAACATTATCGTTTTTCAGAGCAGAGAACAGGCGGATTCCTTTTTAGACGATGAAAACACCTTGAGGTTAGAATTTAAAAATCACGCAGCAGATAGATACGTTTACCGCGCTTATTTGCAGGACTATATCCCTGAAGGCTGTTGTTATGATATGCAAATGATAAATGACGGATATCTTAAACCGTCTGCTTTGCCTGATATTCAGCTGGATAAAAATAAACTGACCGTGTGCTGCTTTGATTGCTAAAACAAGTTTGGATTCAAATCCTCGGTGCGACCCTTCGTATTGAAATAACTTATTGCTGTATTCGAGGCTCTCTGCATGATGCGCATTTTGTGCAGTCATTACGACGGCAACGCGAAAAAATGTCGCGTTCAGAAAAAACGGCCTTAGGTATCATCATACCACTGAGGGAATTGAAGTCGAATTGCTCGGAGAAATTCACGCGGGTCATGTGATGTTGCTAAAGAAGATGACGGGGAGAAGTTATAATTAAAGAATACATAATAAATCTTTGTAGCGGTGTTATTTGTCTGAGTGACAAGACTTGAACTTGCGACCTCTACCACCCCAATGGAAAATTTTACCAATTAGGCGGAAAAATACGCACAAATAGCATTAAATTGCACACTTAACTTTACAATATGCACGTCTAGCGTTAAATTTTACGCATAGCACAACGCTAATTGTGGTCAGAAAAAGTGGTCGTTTTCAAATTACGAATTTACAACAAGTGGTCGTAAATTTAGGATGCTTTGACTGATGCCATAAACCGCGCTTTCACACTCTCAAAAAACAAATTAAAACCTGTAAGAATTCAAAAAACAAATTAATATAAAATCCTAAAAAGTGTTGCTACGCCTGGAAAAATCCTTCCGCTAGCGGCACTTTTTCTTTTGTTGTATTGTAACTCTTAAAAAGACATTTTTCAAGTCTTTTGTGAAAAATTAATATGCCTAAAACCTGCTAAGAAAAGTCAATAGGATTTTTAAAAATAATTCAGCAAAATTTCAAGGCGGCAGCAGAAGCACCAAAAGGGCGAAAAGGGATGAATTTTTTCGCCCGAAGCTATTAAATTGTAGAGGTGTTAAAGCTCTAAATTACGGTAAAGCTCGGTGACCTTGCCGTAGTAAATACGAAGAAATTTGTTCATACCGGCAACCATAGCTTCCTTACCGCATTTGCCCTCTGAACGCTTCTTTTCAATAAACTCAAATACAGGTTCTCCCTGGGGCTTATGCTGTATATAGCTCATTGAAACTTCGAATATAACCTTCCTAAGATACTTGTTTCCGCGTTTGGTAATATGCCTCTCGGTTGCATTAAATGAGCCGGATTGGTAAGGCGGTGCATCAATACCTGCGTAAGCAATTAAAGCATGCTTACTGTGAAATCTTCTAACGTCACCAATCTCCGCAATTATCCTCGGCGTTAATCCTTCGCCAATACATTTCATCTCGGAAATTAAAGAATATTCGGGAAGGGTCTTGCCAAGCTCGTTCATTTGTGCTAAAATAATGTCACGAGAGTTTTCAAGTTCATGGACTCTCCGCAAAGCTTCCAAAACAACAATTTTAGTGGTTGGTGTGTTAGGAAGGACAGGGATACCGTTTTGAACAAGGGCGAAGATTTCTTTTGCCTGACGTTCGTGATCGACTCGGTATCCCTGTTTTTGCGACCATTTGCAAAAGTCACGAATAAAACGAGTCTCTCCCATAGAGCAAATATGCTCAAAATGAGTATATTTCTTTACAAAAGCGGCAAGTTTTGCGTTTCTCTTCTCGTCCTTAATAATAGTTTTAATGCCCGGCATAACTTGGTCTAACAGATTACCGAGATTCAGTTTAGCTTTAATAAGGAGAGATACAGCACTATGGTACTGTCTGGATAGAAGCAGTAATTCTCTGTATGTATCGCTGCTCTTTTGTATAGGTGTGAGTTCGTGCCAATAGGTAAGACTGAAGGAAGCAATGTGTATTGCGTCTATGCGGTCATTTTTTACTTTTCTGAGGTTTTGAGAACAAAACTTCTTCATTTTCAGAGGGTTAACAGCGGTGACGAAGATGCCTCGTTCAACAAGAGCCTTAACCACTTGCCAGTGGTAATAGCCTGTATTTTCAAGAACGACACGAGCCTCCTCACCATAAGAGATAATCTTGTTCGCGAGCTCGTTAAGCTCACTCTTTGTGTGAGAAATCTCGAACGGAGTCTTTAAAACCTCACCGCCCGGCTTTAAAAAGCACACTGTGCTTTTGCCTTTAGAAACGTCAATTCCAATACTGATCATAAAAATCCTTTCCTTTAAATTTCTTAGTAACGTTACCACCAAGCTTATTACGACTCATGTTTGGCGCGTGACGAGAACGTATTTTTTGAAAGGGTGGTCGCGACCACCCTTTCAAAAAACAGAACAACCTGCTTAATCGAATCTTCATAATAAGAAGGTGGATGACTGTTTTAGGCCCGAACGCGAAGTTCACCAAAGAATCGTCAGTCCGTTACCTTCTCATTATAACAAAAATAAGCATAGCTTTCTACTCCACATACGCAGAATAGGGCTACGCTTATATTGTACCAAACAAAGAATAAGGGCTAGAAAAAGGGGTACGGAAGAATGAAGAAAAACGGTGAACTCTCACTTGAACAGTTAAGGCAAAAACTACATATCAGTAAACGCAAAGCAGCTTGGATGCTCCAGAATGGTGTCATACCGTGTAGAATTGTAGATACACCAACGCACCTGAGATACTATGTTAAGGAAGAGGATTTGGAAAGGTATTTAGCCAAGTCTCCAAGTGAGCGTTCAAGGGAAATTCCCGTAGGTGTCTTCTCCTCCCGTAAAGAAAATTCTCTGCCACTCGAAAAGGGTGGCAGAGACCATAATAACGTAAATATTGTGCTGACGAGCAACGAAAGAGCTATGTTCATTCACCTACTCGAAAAGCGAATGG
>JAZSGJ010000056.1:0-3146 GCA_045532675.1 Eubacteriales bacterium
CCTGATCGAAGTATGTCATATCCTTGCCGGAATGATTCTGATGCTGAGTGAGGTCATAATCAGTTCTGTCTGCAACGCCCCAAAGCTCGCCCCAACCGAACGGGAAGAGGAACTCGAAGTCTGTCGTTGCCTTTGAATAGAAGCAAAGCTCGTCCGGATCGTGATCGCGGAGTCTGAGATTTTCGCTTCTCATGCCAAGGTCAAGAAGCCACTTGTGGCAATAATCCTTCCAATACTTGAACCATTCAAGGTCTGTGCCGGGCTTGCAGAAGAACTCAAGCTCCATCTGCTCAAATTCACGTGTACGGAAAACAAAGTTGCCGGGAGTGATTTCATTTCTGAATGATTTACCTATCTGGCAAACGCCGAAGGGGAGCTTCTTTCTTGATGTTCTCTGAACTGCGGGGAAGTTAACGAAAATACCCTGAGCCGTCTCGGGTCTGAGATATACGGTGCTTGAATTATCCTCGGTAACACCGATAAAGGTCTTAAACATAAGGTTGAATTTCTTAATATCGGTAAATTCCTTACCGCCGCAAAGAGGGCATGTAATTCCCTTTTCCTTGATAAACTCTGCCATCTGCTCGAATGACCAGCCCGCAGGGTTTTCATTCGTTCCGTTCCGGAAGGCAAAATCCTCGATAAGCTTGTCTGCTCTGTGACGTGCCTTGCACTGCTTGCAGTCCATAAGGGGATCTGAGAAGCCGCCTACGTGTCCCGATGCAACCCATGCCTCGGGATTCATTATAATAGCCGAATCAAGTCCAACGTTATATCTTGATTCCTGAACAAATTTTTTCCACCAAGCGCGCTTTACGTTATTTTTAAACTCAACGCCGAGAGGTCCGTAGTCCCAGGAGTTTGCAAGTCCGCCGTATATTTCCGAGCCGGGAAATATAAAACCGCGGGTTTTGCAAAGGGCAACGATTTTTTCCATTGTCTTTTCACTGTTTTTCATTTTTAACTCCATTTATGTAAATAATTATTTATATTCTTTTGTAAGTTCGCAGTAAACTATACCTTCTTTTTGTGCCACGGGTATAACGTCAAGCAGCTCACCCATCAGATTCCTATTTTCCGAGAAGAACTTAACCTCAATATACTCGGCTGAATGGGCGGTATAAAATCCGTCCTTTCCGCGCGTCTCGGCTATAATCGAAAGAGGTGCGCCCTCTGCTATAACTTTTGAGAGAAGTTTATCTCTCACCTCGTTTTTTACGCCTATTAAAATTTCGCTGCGCCTGTGCTTTTCGCGCTCGGGAATCTGCCCATCGTAATATGCGGCAGGCGTCCCCTCACGCCTCGAGTAAACAAAAACGTGCGCGTCAAGAAATTCGGCACGGCGCACAAAGTCCGCCGTTTCAAAAAAGTTCTCCTCGCTTTCACCGGGAAAGCCTACCATAAGATCGGTCGTAAACGTCGCACGGGGTATATTCTCACGTATATCATTAACAACTCGCATAGCCTGCTCGCTGTTATATCTGCGCTTCATTGCGCGAAGCACGCTGTCCGAGCCGCTCTGGAGTGAGAGGTGAAAGTGCGGCGCTAAAATTTTAAGGTCCTTGACCTTCATTACAAAGCTGTGATTTATAAGCTCCGGAGCGAGAGAGCCAAGCCTTATGCGCTCGCAGCTATGGCGCGCGTCAAGCTCGGAAAGCAGCTCCGCAAGACCGTAGCCACCCTCAAAATCCCGTCCGTAAGATGCGGTTTCTATTCCTGTCAGCACAATCTCGCGCGTTCCGTTTTTATAAAGAGTCTCAATCTCGGCTATAACGTCCTCGCGCGGCTTTGAACGAACCCTGCCCCTCGCGCCCGAAATTGCGCAATACGTACACTTTGATTCGCAACCGTCCTCTATTTTCACGTACGCTCTAGTGCGCGGTGCGTAAGTCACCGTCATGCGCTCAAAGCTCGCCTTCGCAACGTCGGTTGTTGAAACGTAAGTGTCAAAGCTCACACCGCAATCGCGCTTTGCAAGCAGATCCTCGGCAATACCGACGAGTGACAGCTTATTTTCCGTACCCACTACCGCCGATACACCGGGGATTTTTACAACCTCGCCCGGCGCGCGCTGAGTGTAGCACCCCATAACGAGCACTATGGCGTCGGGATTCTTCTTTATAGCGCGTCTTACAATCTGCCTTGACTTTCTGTCGCTTTCGGCAGTAACGGTACAGGTATTTATAACGTAAACGTCGCATACCGTGTCAAAATCGCACAGCAAAAAGCCCTGTTTTTCAAATTCTTCTCCGACTGCCAGGGTCTCATACTGAGAGACCTTGCACCCAAGAGTATAAAGTCCCACTTTGTACAAAAGGCAGTCCTCGCTTTCTTCGGTTTATAAATTAGCCTTCCTGATACACCTCGGGCTTCAAAATGCCGACGTAAGGAAGCGCGCGGTATTTTTCCGCGTAGTCAAGTCCGTAGCCGACGACGAATTCATCGGGAATTTCAAGACCTATATAATCAGGCGCGTATTCAACCTTCCTGCGTGAAGGCTTGTCAAGCAGGGTGCAGCTCTTAACGCTCTTCGCGCCCTTGTTTTCCAGGTATTTCGTTAGGTATGAAAGGGTCGTTCCGCTATCGATAATATCCTCAATAATAAGCAGGTCGCACTTATCGATATCGGGTCTTACAAGGTCGAGAATAATGTTGATAGAGCCTCCCGACACAGTTCCGCATCCGTAAGAGGAAACGCGCATGCAGTCAATCTCAACCGGCACGGTCACCTTTTTCATAAGGTCGCTCATAAACATAAGCGAGCCCTTGAGTATACAAACCATAACGAGATGTTTGTCCTCGCCTGCGTAGTCCATATCAATCCGTTCTGCGATTTTCGTGGTTATTCTGTCGAGCTCCTCCTCGGATATGAGTATCCTGCCAATGTCCTTATGCATAAAACTGTCCTCACGGGTAATTAAAGATATTTATAACGATATTTTAGCAGAAACCGAGACGAAAGTCAATATGAAAAGTCAATATTAATATATCTAATAATAAAATATTCGTAAATTCTCAAAGTAAATGCAACAGTAGCACGAGAGGTTGCATTTAGTATGAAAAACGGTGGCATTTAGTCTGAGAAATAGAAGAAAAACAAGTTGAACAGACTGCTAAGGGCACGAAAAACAAACAAAAAAGCGTGC
>JAZSGJ010000055.1:0-4406 GCA_045532675.1 Eubacteriales bacterium
GGAAAGAGAAAACCAACAGAAAGCCCTTGATACTCAAGGGTGTAAGACAGTGCGGAAAGACCTATTTACTTAAAGAGTTTGGAACCCGTTATTACGATTCCTGTGCTTATTTTAACTTTGAGGAAAATGATGCCTTAAAGACGGTTTTTGAAAAGGATTACGATACCTCGAGAATTTTATTTGAGCTCGGATTGTACTTTGGAAAGACTATTGAGCCGGGCAAAACCCTCGTTATTCTTGATGAAATTCAGGAGTGTGGTAGAGCTATAACGGCAATGAAATATTTTTGCGAAAACGCACCCGAATATCATATCGTTTGTGCAGGCTCACTTCTTGGTATTGCTTTGCAAAATCAGCTATCCTTCCCGGTTGGAAAGGTGGATTTTCTCACGCTATATCCTATGAGCTTCTCTGAGTTTTTAAGAGCTGCGGCTCCTGAGATGCTTGCAGATTTCGTGGATAATTTCAAAAAGGGAGATACCGTCCCTGCGGTAATAGGAGAAAAGCTTGCCACCTTCCTCCGTCAGTATTACGTAACCGGTGGTATGCCTGAGGTAGTGCAGGATTGGTGCAACAATCATAACATAGAGCAAGTTGAAGCTATACAACAGGCAATAATAAATAGCTATGAATTAGACTTTGCAAAGCATGCTCCCACTAAGGAATTTCCCAAATTAACGGCAATCTGGCGTTCTATTCCCGAACAGCTTGCTAAAGAAAATACCAAATTTATTTTCAGTCACGTAAAGAAAGGCTGGCGCTCCAAGGATCTTGAGGATGCACTCGAATGGCTTATCTCTGCGGGACTCGTATATAAGGTTTCTAAAATAGAGAAGCCCTTTATGCCGCTTTCTTCTTACGCCGATGATACGTCCTTCAAGCTGTATATGTCCGACGTAGGTCTTCTGCGTAAGCTTTCCAAGCTTCCTTACGAGGTTGTGCTGGACGCAACTCCAACCTACCGTGAGTTCAAGGGCTCGATGACCGAGAACTTTGTTCTTTGCGAGCTGCTGAAATCGGTAGACGATACCGCTTATTATTGGTCAAGCGGCAATACGGCAGAGGTTGATTTTATCATTCAGAGCAAGACCGAGATTATTCCTATTGAAGTAAAATCCGAGCGAAACGTCAAGGCTCGCTCTCTTGCTGAATACCGAAAAAAGTATACTCCTAAATACGCTATAAAAACATCGATGAAGCACGATACAGACGGTATAGAGGTTCTAAACATTCCCCTCTATCTGATATCACAGATAAACAGTTTTACCGAGGCATAATTTGAGTATTCGACCTTGAAATACTCCGGCTCACCAAACCCGAGAAAGCACCACAGAAGTGGTGCTTTTCTTTTTATTGACGAGCGTAAATACATCAAAGCTTATTGACGAAATGGCTATTTTGTGATATAATATGACATATTAAGAAACATTATGGAGGAAAATGCATGACTCTATCGCAAAAAATCAGATATATAAGAGCCGAGAGGTTACTAAGCCAACAGCAATTTGCCGATGCGATCGGTGTTTCCTATTCAACCGTCAGCCGTTGGGAGCGTGAGAATCGTAAGCCACAGGCAAGAGCAATCGGCAAGTTTATTATTTGGTGCAAGAATAACGGTGTGGATTTGTCAGATGTGGAGGAAAACTATAATGAAGATAAAGCATAAATTTTTATATGTTTTCTCGTGTTTGTTGTTTTTGTGCTTGGCTTTTGCGATTAATGTAGCGGTCGGTGCGGAGGCAATCTCCCGTGAGGACGAGCTGATTACGACAAGAAATGATTTTATCAACGCTCTGAACAAGGCGGAGAACGGCGATATCATTCTCGTTGGCGATATTGATTTCAATCTAAACTCTACCGGTGCCGTTAATACGATTGAAAGAATTATTATTGATAAAAACATTACTATAAAAAGCGGCAAGACGGACGGCAACGCCGTATTTACAGGGGCGAGCTTCATACTGAACGGAACGAAGATTGGTGGCGAATACTCCACGTTTTCATTTGAAGGAATCACTTTTAACGAAGGACTTGATACGAATGTGATTACGGACGAGGATTGGCAGCTTTCATACGATAGTATGGGTGAGGAATTATCTCCGTATCCGTTAAAAAATCAATATGCTGTTGAGTGCAAGGGCAATGCAATCGCAGGCTTTAAAAATTGTGAATTCAAAAATTATATGCATACGTACGGTCCTGCGATTCGCGCGTTTTACGCCGATTATACGCTGACTCCCTGGCTTGAAGCCGAGCATGGCGACAATGTGCCGTATAGATTAGAGCTTAATTTGGAGGGATGTAGCTTTTCCTCCAACGCATCACTGTACGGCGGCGGTGCTGTATACGTGGAAGCGAATAACAAGAACGTTACGCTGAACGTTAAGGATTGCAGCTTTAACGATAACAAGTCGGGATTTGTTCAGAATGCTGTCGGTGGCGGTGCTATCTATATGAGGAACGTTGCTGCCTTCTTTGAGGGATGCGTTTTCGAGAGGAATGATGCGAACTACTTTTACGGCGGTGAAAGATTTTGGGCAGATATGTTAAGCGGAGGTGCTATCGGATGCACAGACGGCTCGGAGATTACTGTTCGCAATTGTAAAATTGTCGGCAACAAGGCGTCGGTTGGCGGCGGTATAGGAATAGATATATCAAGCGTGGATATCGAGGACTGCTATATTACCGAGAACAGGGCGATTCCGGAAACTGAGGATAAGCGAAGCACGCTCGGACTTGCCAGCAATCAAGGTCTCGGAGGCGCGATTTATCTCAACGGTGCAATAAGCGTAAACGTAAGCAACACAGAGATCCGTAAAAATTACGCAGAGAATGCAATGGGCGCAATTTTTACAGATTATAATCCCTCGCTTGATTACAGCACTCGATCAATTCATTTACTGTTCTGTACGATAGAGAACAACACCTGTAAAACGGCAATGTCCGATTATACAGGATACGGCGAGGATAGATGGCTTTGGTTTTCGTGGTATCCCGACTTTTTTGATATAAATTATCTCAACTACTACGGGAATTTGGTGGTTGACGAGTTGTATGAAACCCACAATCCGAAAGTCGAACAGCCCACTGAGGAAAACGGATACAATTATTTCGGCAGCACAGCCCCGGCTGAATGGTACAACGAGGAAGGTCATCTCGTACACGCCCCCACCGTTTCCACCAGTTTCATCAAGGAAAAGCTGGGAGATAGAAACTACTACGGTACGTTTACCGTAGGTGCGAACAATCACGATGTGACCTTCAATTTCTTCATGGACGGCGTTTGCAAGGAAACCGTTGTTCTTCCTTCAGGCACACATCCAACGCGCCCTGCCTTTGAAAAGACAGGCTATACGCTCACCTCTTGGACACTTGCCGAGAATTTTGATTATCAGGCAGACCGATATTTCATCGTAGGAAACGAAACCAAAAGCATAGATTTCCACGCAGTATTCACTCCAAACGTTTACACGGTGACCTTTGATTTTGGCAACGCGCAGACCACCACGGTACAGCAGACCTACGATGCGTCTATTTCATTCCCAGAGGCTATCGAGAAATCGGGTTACAGCTTTGGTGGTTGGTTTAGCACCGAGGATGGGTTGGGTGATAAAATCGAGGACGGCGAAATATTCACACACGCAGGAGATGTCACCTATTACGCATTCTACGAAAAGGATTTTCCTATCGCAACGGTGCTGATCATCACTTTCGGTGTGTTGTTTGCAGGCGGTCTTGCGGCTCTTGCTCTTGTGGTATTCAGACGGAAGGAACAGACGGTCGTCGTTGTCGGTGAGCCTGCCGTTACCGCAGAAAAGAAATTACCCGACACTAGTATGCTCTCTCCGAGAGAAAAAGAGGTGCTTGATCTTCTGCTCGAAGGCAAGCAACGAAACGAAATTGCTGCTATGCTTTACATTAGCGAGAATACGGTCAAAAAGCAGATAACGAGCATATATGCAAAGCTTGGAGTTGCCTCACGTAACGAATTGTTTGCATTGTTCAAGTAAAAAAATACGGTGAAAGCCCGATCGGAAACGGTCGGGCTTTTTTGATGCAAAAATACCGACAATCCATGGATATACCCGTATGGGTAATGTTTTTTGCAAAAAATACCCCTTTTACCCCTAAAAATCACCCGAATGGGTAATATGCGGGTAATAGACAGGCGGTGAGTTTTTCGGGTATAATTTAGATGTGCAATAGGAATGATGTTGCAAAAAGCACGAAGGAGGAAGTCGGAGGCCAAGCGGTCTTAGGAAGACAATAAACTTTTACAACTCCTTGGCTCACAGAACGACATGGCTACGATCCGACTTAATATGCGGGTAATAGACAGGCGGTGAGTTTTTCGGGTATAATTTAGATGTGCAATAGGAATGATGTTGCAAAAAGCACGAAGGAGG
>JAZSGJ010000090.1:0-29271 GCA_045532675.1 Eubacteriales bacterium
ACGGCTGCTATCTTTAATTCCGAACTGTATTTCTTGTTTTTACGCATAAAAATAACCCCTTAGTGTAGTCTTGAAAACTTTTTGTTTTTTCAAGTGTCTACTCTAAGGGGATTATATCAACGAAGTGCTGTTTGCTTTTTATTAGTCTTCTTTCATATCGCCGGTGATTTTGAGCATTAGCGCGCTTATTGCCTTTGTTGATCGGTTTGCTTCTTCAACTCTCGATTTTTCATCGGCTAGGATATCGTAATAGTATTCCGAACGCGTATCTGCGCCGATAAGAGCAGGCGAGAAAACGCTTTCAAGCTTCCTGCTGATAAATCGATCTCCGAGACGCCTTTCGAGCAAATTGACGGCAAATGAAAGCTTAGGATTCGTCGTATATATAGCCTCTACCAAAGGCTCGGCGATTTTTTCGTTTGGACTTTCGGTCATTCTTAAGATGACTCTTCCGTTTTCGCCTATCGTAAATCTCATCTTTCTTGAGTTCGGCATTTCCGGAAGAATCAATTCAATTTTATATACGGGGTCCTCTCCGTCTTTGTATTCAACGTCTCCCATCGCGCGAACGATATATTTTTCGCCGTTAAAATTAAGCACTGTGGATTTGAACTCGTAAAGACCTACTTCAAATCGGTAATCGACTCCGCCCTCTCTTGAGGTGAAAAACAGCCGCTCTCCCGAGCGTTCGAACACAACGGATTCAATACCGCCGGTGTAATTATTCTGCATGACTCTTATAAAGAGGGGAAGTATGCCGTGATTGTTCTTGGGGAAGGTGTAGGTTCCGAGAACTCTTTTCCATACCGGGACAAACGGAGTTTTCGATCTTAGTCCCAATCTATAGGTAATACCGTGCTTTGGCTTATTGGGGGTGGTCCATCTGCGCGAGGTAAAAAAGCTTTGCTCCTTATCGCGAAGTTCGCTAAGGGCATTGCGGTTATAAATATCTCCTGAAATTTTACCGCCGAGATGCTTTTCAATAATTTCAAGCACGGCGCTTTTCTGGAACAGCTCGTTGTTTTCACAGTTTGCGACAACGACTATATTGTTGTGCGGACAAACCCAAACGTTCTGACCGAGCATTCCGTTAAAGAGGAAGGTGTCGCTTTTACGGTGCACCCAAAGCTGATATCCGTAATTATAGTCTCCCGCGCTCTCGGGCGCTTTTATCTGCGTCGTAATGCTTTCGGTAACCCATGCCTTCGGCAGTATACGCTTGCCTTCAAAGCTTCCGAGTCCAAGCATCATAACACCGAGCTTTGCCCAGCTTTCGGCAGAAAGGTGAATTCCCCAGCCGCCTTTTTCAACGCCCTCGGGGCCGACTTCCCAAAACACGTTACGTATTCCAAGGGGGCGGAAGAGTCTGTCGGATAAAAAATCTGTAAGAGACATTCCCGATATTCTGACGACTATCCTTGCAAGTATATAGGAGTTCATGCTGTTATACGCAAAATCAGTTCCGGGGACAAAACTTAATCTTGACTCAAAAAAAGCTTTAGTCCATTCGTTCTCTGTAACAGAGCCCGCCTCGGAGAAGGGAACACCCGTAGACATAGTCAGAAGATGGCGTACCGTAATGCCAAGAAAACGCTTGTCGGTAATCTTGAAATCGGGAAAAAGATTGGCGAGTCTGTCGTCGAGAGAAAGCTGACCTTCGCTGATGAGAAAACCGATTGCCATGCCGGTAACTGTTTTTGACATAGAGTGCGAGAGGTGGCGTATATTAACGTCGTATCCTAGGCTTGAGCACTCGGAGATTACCTCTCCGTCTTTAAGTACCATTATATTATGAATATTTGCTCTTGGGTTTAATTCAAGCTCCGTAAGCATATCGCATATGCGTTTTGAAGAGATGCCGCGGCGCTCGGGTGAGGTACGTTTGAAATGCTTCGTTTCAATTCCCGAAATTTCTGTTTTAGAAGGTTCGTACGGGATAACCGAGGGGTCTGATTTGCCTGCAAAAGCAAGTCCGGTTATGAGTTCTATAGCTCTTTTTTTCCATTTTGACATTGTAAATAATCCTCAATAATCTCTTCTATTATTGTATTATAAAAGAGAAGAAAAATTCAATAGGTCGGCAATTAATCCGAAAATTGTTCCCGAAAGAACCAGAATGCCCATTACAGCAAGATTTTCTCTCAGGTTTTTATTGACCTTAAACAGAACGAGAATACCGACGCCTGCCCCCGAGAAAAGTCCCGCCATCATAGTTCCAACGCTTATAAAGCCTTCCATACAGAAGTTAGTAAGCGCAACCGAAACTGCGCAGTTGGGAATAAGTCCGAGAATTGCCGCGACGGCGTGGCTTATAAGCGGCTTGTTCTCTATAACATGCGAAATGTTTTCGCTTCCGATAAAAAGAACGAGCGCGTTTACGGTAAGGGTTACGAGAAGAATAAATCCTCCTATTGTCAACGTGTGATGAAGCGCGGAAATAAAGATTCCGTTTTCGCAATGGCAGTTTTCGTCGTCACAGATACTGTCTATATTAATTGGTTCTTTTCCTTTTTTCATAATGCGAAGTATGATGTCTATAGCAAAGCCAACGAAAATTCCAACAAGCGCTTTATATCCTAAAATTGAAAGTATTGCTTTCGCCGGGATGTTGCCCGATATCATTATGGGAAGCATCTCATCCGAGGCGGAGAGGAAAATCGCGACAAGTGTTCCGAGGGAGATGACTCTTCCCGAATAGAAATTTGAGGCTGCCGCTGAAAAGCCGCATTGCGGCACTGCGCCGAGGAGTCCGCCAACCAACGGACCCGCATTTCCCGAGCGCTCCATAAACCGCCGGGTTTTGCCGGATGCCTTATGCTCTATAAATTCCATGAAAAGATAGGCTAAGAATAAAAAGGGGATAATCTTTAGAGTATCAAAAATTCCGTGAAGAAGTACCTCTTCGTATATTTCATGCCAAATATCCCCGTGCTCCGAGCCGTGCGCGTGAAGAAGAGAATTTATCATGGTTATCTCTTCCTTTCCTGAGCGTCCGCCGCGAAAATGCAATTTTCGCATTTTCCGTATAGCAAGGCTCCGTCGTCAAGCGCAAAGCCTTTTGCGTTCATTATTCTGTTTTCGAGCATATGGGATATCTCATCGTCAAGATGTATAAGCTTCCCGCATTCCTTGCATTTCAGGTGAAGATGCTCGGCGCAGTGACCTGTGTGAATAAACTGATAGGTGACGCGTCTTGTTTTTCCGTCGGATATTCTGCGAAGCGCTCCTTCGTCCACAAGCCTTGACACAAGACGGTAAACCGTGCTTTTTCCGCGGCCGTCTTTAAGTACCTCGGAGCATATCTCTTCAATTGAATAGGCTTGTCCGTTGCTGCGAGAAAGAAAGTTAACAAGCTCGGCTCGCTTTTCCGTATTATAAATCATGGTATTTCCTTTATATGTAAATATGAGAATTACTCTCGATTCTAATATATAATACACCAATGAGTATTAAATGTCAATATATAATTTTTAAACAAATATTTATTTTTAAAACTGCGGCATTGGATAAAGGAAAAATTCAAGCGTATAATAAGTACAACCAATCAAACTACATTTTAGCACTCTTCGTGCGAGAGTGCTAATGTTTACATAAAATACATTATTTAGACTTTAAATGTTCATAAAATGATAGTAAACTATAAGCAGTAAACAACAAAGTCTGACGAAGGACGGTGATAATATGAATTTTGAAAAATTTACGGAAAAGAGCCTCGGAGTACTGAGATATGCGCAGAATCTTGCAGCGGAAAAGGGAAATGCGGAGATTGAAATCAGTCATTTCCTTTTAGCGCTTCTGAAAGACGAGGGGGGACTTATTCCCGAATTGCTCGTTTCTATGTGTGTGGACGTTAAGTCTTTAACGGCGGACGTTGAAAAGGCGGTAAATTCTTTGCCGAGGATTTCGGGCGCGGGTTACTCCGCGGAGAGAGTATATCTTTCCGCAAGGGGAGAGAAGCTTTTCTCGGATTCCATGAAGAATATGGAAGATATGGGCGACGAATTTATTTCGGTTGAGCATATTATGATTGCTTTAATAAATACGTCGGACGGTAAAATATCCGAGCTTCTCAAAAAATACAGTATAACGAAAAAGGAATTTCTTGAGGCTTTGAAGAAAGTGAGGGGCAATATGAGAGTAACGAATGAAAATCCCGAAGGAACCTATAACGTACTTGAAAAATACGGTCAGGATCTTGTTGTTATGGCGCGTGAGCATAAGCTTGACCCCGTAATAGGAAGAGATGATGAGATACGCAACGTTATAAGAATTCTTTCAAGAAAATCAAAAAATAATCCCTGCCTTATAGGTGAACCGGGCGTCGGTAAAACCGCTATTGCTGAGGGGCTTGCCCAGCGTATCGTGAGAGGGGACGTACCGGATAATCTTAAGGACAGAAGCATTTTTTCGCTCGATATGGGTGCGCTCATTGCGGGAGCAAAGTATAGGGGCGAATTTGAAGAGAGACTTAAAGCCGTGCTTTCAGAGGTCAAGGCGAGCGACGGAAAAATAATTCTGTTCATAGACGAGCTTCACACTATTGTGGGCGCGGGAAAGACCGACGGAGCTATGGACGCAGGCAACATACTGAAACCTATGCTTGCAAGAGGAGAGCTTCACTGTATAGGCGCGACGACTCTTAACGAATACAGGCAGTATATAGAGAAGGATGCGGCTCTTGAGAGGCGTTTTCAGCCCGTTCTTGTGCCCGAGCCTACGGTGGAGGATACTATTGCCATTCTGAGAGGACTTAAGGAAAGGTACGAGGTTTATCACGGCGTTAAAATTCACGACGGTTCGCTTATCGCGGCGGCAATCCTCTCCAACAGATATATTTCAGACAGATTCCTTCCCGATAAGGCGATTGACCTCGTGGACGAGGCGTGCGCGCTTATAAAAACCGAAATGAACTCTATGCCTACGGAGATGGACGAAATCTCGAGGAAAATTATGCAGCTTGAGATAGAGGAAGCCGCGCTCAAAAAGGAGAGTGATAAGCTCTCAAAGGAAAGACTTGAAAAGCTTCGCGCGGAGATATCCGAATTAAGAGAAAAGTTCAGCGAAATGAAGGCGCGCTGGGAGAATGAGAAAAACTCAATTGATAAGACGCGCAAAATCCGCGAGGAAATAGAGAGCGTCGGTGCGGAGATTGAAAGGGCGGAAAATGAGTATAATCTCGCAAAGGCTGCAGAGCTTAAGTACGGTAAACTGCCGAAGCTTAAAGAGGAGCTCGAAAGGGCGGAAGCGGAGGATGCGCAAAGGGCTCATACGTCGCTCTTAAGAAATGCGGTTACAGACGAGGAAATAGCCAAAATCGTTGCACGGTGGACGGGTATTCCGCTTTCTAAGCTTATGGAAGGGGAGAGGGAGAAGCTTCTTCACATGGAAGATATCCTTCATTTGCGCGTCATAGGTCAGGACGAGGGTGTAAGAAAGGTTTGCAACGCGATTCTTCGTTCACGCGCGGGAATACGCGATCCTAAGCGTCCGATAGGATCGTTTATGTTCCTCGGTCCTACGGGAGTTGGAAAAACCGAGCTTGCAAAGGCGCTTGCCGCATCTCTTTTCGATGACGAAAATAATATCGTCAGAATAGATATGTCGGAATATATGGAAAAATACAGCGTTTCAAGACTTATCGGAGCGCCTCCCGGCTACGTTGGATACGACGAGGGCGGTCAGCTTACCGAGGCGGTCAGAAGAAAGCCCTATGCCGTCGTTCTTTTTGACGAGGTTGAAAAGGCTCATCCGGACGTTTTCAACGTGCTCCTTCAGGTTCTTGATGACGGAAGAATAACCGACAGCCAGGGAAGAACGGTTGATTTTAAAAATACGATTATTATCATGACCTCAAATCTCGGCTCGGATATAATCCTTGACGGAATCGTTGACGGAGAAATTTCAAATTCTGCACGGGGTATGGTTGACGAGCTTCTAAAACGCTCTTTCAGACCTGAATTTCTTAACAGGCTTGACGAAATTATCTATTTCAAGCCGCTCACAAAAGAAAACATAAAGAGTATAGTTGACCTTGCTCTCGCGTCTCTTGCAGAGCGCCTTAACGATAAGCGTATTTCAATAAGCGTAACCGACGCCGCAAAGGAATATATAATAGATTCTTCATACGATCCAATCTACGGCGCAAGACCTCTTAAGAGATTCCTCGGCTCTCAGCTTGAAACTCTGATAGCTAAGAAAATAATCGCTGACGATATAGCTCCCGACTCAACGATAACCGTTGATTATAACGGTGAATTAAAAGCTGAAATAAATCAGTAAAATTGAGGTTGAGCCATTAATTTTTAATTTGAGAAAAAGGGACTGATTCATTCAGCGCAGAACAAAAGTACAAGAAAAGGATAAAAGAAAAAATGATATAATCCCCTTAGAGTAGACACTTGAAAAAACAAAAAGTTTTCAAGACTACTTTAAGGGGATTATATCATTCTACTATATAATATAAATTTAATATTTATGTTCATTTCTGCCATTTTATGCCAACAATGTCAAGTAGAATATTTAGTCAAAAATATGGTAAAATGCACAAAAAGCCCGCCACACTTCTTTATGAGTATAGCGAGCTTAGTTGTTTTTTTGGGTCAATTTTCCTTTTTGGAATAAATATTCTTTTGCTTTATGAAGGCTTCAAGCAGTCTTGTTTTCGTCGATATCCAGGAGCTTTGAATACGCTTTGCATAGTTATATCCGTCGGCGTAGCCTCTGAATCCGGCAACGGGAAGGGCAGAGAGCTTGAAAAGCCCGTCTATCACGTCTGCGATGCCGAAATTTTCTTTTGCCGTCAGCATAACCGATACGGTTACCGTCATACAAAGCGTCGTCGGAATGAGCTTGAGTATCATTGACGGGAGCTTAGAATTTTCGGGATTTTTAAGCTCGCTCCTCTCCTTTGTTTTTTCTTTCGAAAGAAGAATTTTCGGCGACAGACTAAACGCCTTAAGTCTGTCGGCTTTTCTGAAGCATTTTAAGGCTTTTCTTTCACACGTCCCCGAGGCTTTGTATTTCTTATAATCCTCTTTTGTGTAGCCGTAACAGAGGAGCAGATTTTCACGTCTGTATTCAAGCTCTTCCTTTGCGTAATCTTTGCAAAAGCTTCTTAAGCGGGGTATATCGTAGCCTGTAATTTCGTTTGAAAGCTTCGCACATTCGCTGTAAGCTTTTACGTATTCCTCGCTTTCCTCCCCGAGCCGCTCGCCCGCGTCCTCCATGGAAAAATACATAAGGTATGACGCGATAAGCATAACCGCCATCGTGGACGTAAAGCTTTCTCCCCCGAATTCTGCAAATCCTATGTCGGTAAAAAGCACGAGGGAAGTCACGGCGAGCGTTATTACCGCAACGGTCTTTCCAACGTTTGATGCAAGTATTCCGAGCCCTCGCTTTATAGCGTTTCCGGACTCAAGAAGAGATATTTCAAAATCATTCTTCATCATGGATTGTCTCTTTCCGCCCTGCGAGGCTAAACAGCACAGCACCGATAAGATTGCCGATAAATCCCGTAAAGGTTATAACCGTAACCTCATCGGCAATTTTTGAAAGCAAGAGGAAAATCACAAAGGCGAAAAACCACATAGTATGTACAGATGGGGAGCGGAATACGCGCTTGATGAGCTTTATCAGCGGCATGAGCGATAGCAAAATCAAAAGGAGGGTAAATCCCGAAATTGCCGCGAATCCGCTTCTTGACTTCCAAAGCGGAAAATAAAGAAGAGTTGCCAAGATGGGCGGTACCGTGCAGAATAAAATCCCAAAGAGATTAAGAACGTTTCTTTTTATTTCCGACTTCATTTTCCGTCTCCCACAGACTCTTCGATAAGCATTTTCATCTCCTTGATCCTTTCGCCGACGGCTTCCTTCTGATAAACCGGAAGTGAGCTTGAAATAAATACCTCGTAAAGCATGTCTATTTGATTCTGCATTAAAATCTTTAGCTCACTGTTTACTTTAGCTGCGTTTTTTGATTCGTCAAGCTTTGCGCAAAGTGATTCCAGCATATTAATAACCGAATTAAACAGAGCTTTTGATTCTTCAAGGCTTGATTTAGCTTCGTTAAGGCTAATCAAAGCTCGTTCGGTCTTGATTTCCGTGTCTTCGGAGATCTTATTTACCGTTGTACCGAGCTTTGAAAGCGCGCCTCTTATAAGGGGAATTAAACTCTTTTTATAGCCGTGAGCGAGTATGAGAGACGTAATAAAGGTGAGCAGGGAGAGAATTTTATCAGAATGCTTCATTCCTTCGCGGTAAATAAGTTCAAAAATATTAGGGTTTGCTTCGCCGTCTTTCTCATCTGTTGAAATTTCACCGCCGGAATCTTCAACGGTTGTCTTCGCTTCGTTTTCGGCAGATGCCGTAAAGCATAAAGCCGCGAACACGAACAAGAATGCAAATAGAATTGCTAAGAATTTTTTTGTTTCTTTTTTCATTTTGTTTCCTTTCAGCATTGATTATAGCTTTATTTTTTGAGTCATAAGCGTTTGGAGCTGCTCGTTTTGCTTTTCAAGCTTTTCAAACCGTATCGAAAGCTCTTCACAGAATCTTCCGAGATTTCTTATATAATTTTCATCGGCGCACCTTCGGATAATTGCCCCTTTGTTAACGGTGAAGCCTTCAAGCGTATATACCGAGCTCCCTGAAAACAGCTTCGGTGAAACGTCGCCCTCGGGAATTTTTTTAATGCTTGTCATTCCAATTCCGTCGGCAACGTTAACAACGGTTTTTGAAATAAGCATTTTAGCGTTTATGGGATAATCAAAAACAAACTTTACTCTATCACCGCCTCCGTCTTGTATCTCTGTACATTCGTATTGATTTAAACGCTTTTTGTAAATAATAGTTTTCATATAAGCTCCTTTTTTACAATTCAAGCTCTATTTTATCGGCGATAGCATCAACGTCTCTGCGAAGATTCAGCAAATATTCGCCGAGCTTACCCTCAGGTCCTGCGGCATACATAATAAAGGAGCCGCTTATTATGTCTGAAAACAAATCGGACAGTGTATGCGTTTCGTTTATTCCTGTTTTCATAGCATTCAGGATAGACTCTCCGTCCTCTCCCGTAATATCCTCAATAAGTTTGTTAAAGCAATCGACAAGATAGAGGGGAAGTTTGTCAAAAGCCGCTTTCATATCTGATGCTGTATAACCCTTTCCTCCGAATGCCTGCGGTGATGTCGGTCTTGTCGGCAGATTTGATATTTTCATTTCGGCAATATCTGCCTCTGTTATTTTTCTTGATTTCATTTCTTTCCTTTCATAGTGCTAATTTTTAATTCTTCCTTTGATTGAAAAGCGGTAGGTAATCGAGTATATTCCAAAGGGTGATGAGAATGCGTCGGAATAGATGCTGATTTCCTTTTCCGTCCAGCCTTTTTCCTTTTCTCTGAGCGGAATGATAAGAGTGTCCGCGTTGAAAAAGGAAAGGGAAGAGAAGTCTGTTTCCGAAAAATCAATAGAGGATGACGGCAGCCTCGCAACCTCGCGGTAGCCGCTTTTGTCATTATAGACCTCAAATATGAAACCGCCGCAGCCAAAGTTTTTGGCTTTGATTGCAAGACTGTTCTTAACGGTGCTTTTGGTGAGATTGGGAAATCCACCGTTATCCTTCGGAGTTTTAAGTGCGTATCTTGGCGCATGTGATGCAAACGTGTAGTAATAGGGATGTATCCTTCTTCCGAAAATTTGCTTGTATTCTTCTCCGTTATAATCGGCAGATTCTTTAATCCAGGGCGGAGGCTCACCTCTTTTATCGTTGTTAAATACGCAAACGTCTCCGCACTCCGTACCGAAAAGAAGAAGTCCGCAACCCGCACCGCAAACACAGCTTGAGGGGGAAAACTCTCCGCCCTCAGCTTCACCCAATGTGTAAGCCTCGTATTTTAATCCGTTTTCTTTGGTATAGTATACTGTTTTTCCGCTTTCCAAAACGTCCATGTAAACGTCGCCCGGTATAATCCCGTCAGCGTTCCTGTGCGCCGTATAACCGTCGCTTGCTGTCGGAGAATATCTGAAAACCTTTTTTTCTCCAAGGTATGTGCCTATACCGGTAAGGTAGTACCACTCGTATTCCGTACCTCCGCTTTTGTGGGTAAAGGTTTGTCTTGAATCGGCAAGATATATGTTGCCTTTTGCCATAACGACAAGATATCCGCACCACTCGGTGAGGGAAATTTTTGACAGGTCTTCACTAAGCAGATGCGCGTTAACATTATGAGAACGAACCGCAACGCTTCGCTCAAGATTGATTCTTTTTTTGTCGAGCGCAGAAACTCCGAGCGCTGATATAAATATAGGGTCGTCGAAAAAGGATATAGAATCTCCGACGGCTGATATTCCGCTGTGAATAAAAGAAACCGGATAAATTTTGGGAAGAATATCCGCGCCCGTTTCCATCGGCGTGTGATAGTATATGCTTCCGCCGCCGTCATCTCCGGATTTGAATACCGCAAGAGAGTCTCCTGCCGCAAGCATTGATTCCACAGCGAACGAACCCGTACCGTCGTTAAAGTAATTTAATATTCCGAAATACAGAGGGTTGTTTCTTCCTGTCTCGTCGCGCGAGGAATAAAAAACGGTGTTCGGAAGCTGTTTGTTTCCCGAAAGAAATATTCTGCCGTCAAAGCATTCGCATACCGTGCATCCGAGTATAGCGTCTATTCCGCTTATGCCGCTTTCATTTTCGGAAAGAATGTTTGAGCCGAAAGAGTTCTTTGAGAATCTTGAGGGGTCCTGCAAGCCGTATATCACAGCTTCCTTTCCGTCAAGCTCCCCTGCATCCTCAGCGCTTATTATAACCGAGCTTATCAGTCCGTCGCGGAGTTTTTCGGTGCATACGGCGTCATGTCCGTCAACGGTTACTCTGCTTATTGATTTCGCAGGGCTGAAAACGGGAATTTCCACCCATGCCTTGACGTATTTCGCACCGCAATTTACTTTTGCGTCTTCAAACGGCGTTTGTATTTCAATATTTGAAAATGACGCGGCATCAAGCGCGTAATCAATAGATTTCAGAGCCGGACAAGCCCCGAAAGCGCCTGCCCCTATTTTAGAAACGCAGCTTCCGAGAAAGAGCTTATGAAGTGAACTGCAGCCGAGAAAGGCGTTGTTTCCGATTTCTTCAAGAGAATTCTTCGTTATCACTTCGGTTATACCCGTGCAACCGGAAAAGGCAAGCGCGCCTATTTTTTTTATGCTTTCGGACAGAATAACAGAGGTGAGATTTAAATTCATCGAAAACGCGTTTTCGGCAATTTCCGTGACCTTATAATCCGCTCCGCCGATATTTACGTAGGCGGGAATATAAAGCGGACCTGCATATTCGTCGGATATTCCCACGGTGGTGCAGGTAAGCTGCTCCGATGAAGTAACCGTAAATTTCAATCCGTCGCTCGCAGCAGCAGAATCGCAGGAGGCGCCTATAATGTATTTTTCTCTGAATTTTTCGGTAAGAAGATTTCTTTGCTCAAACTCTTTCCCGTTCAGGTAGGTGATTGGAACGTATGGAGCGGCGCCGGTGTCATCACCTACCTTTTCAGCAGTGCCGTCGGAGTTGATTTTTACTATGCTTTCCCCATCAATGATGTAAATATTGCTGCCGTAATTAAACGCGCGGCTTTTTCCGTCTTTGATTTTTATGAGCGGCTTGCCTGTATATATGCCATCAAGCTCCGATAGGGAAATCCTATACAAAGAGCTGCCGGAATGAATAACTGCGTATTCCTCGTTTTCGTTGCTTTTATAGGTGTATATCGCGTTTATCCTTTTGGGAAAAGCCGCAATTTTTCTGAATCCCGGAATGCTTTCTGTGATTTCTGAGCCGCCGCCCTCGTAATCGCGGTACATATTCTCAAGGTATGAAAATCCTCCTTGTGCGCCACCGTAGCTTTCAGATGAAAAATCAACACCTTTCATAGCTCTGTAGCTTACCGTGTACTCGGTGCGTGATTTCATATAGCTTTTTTTAGGTGTCATAGCTATGCCCATCCGTTTGTGTTTTTGTATGCACTGTTCATATGAGAGGGTCCGTGCACTCTTACAGATGCCATACCGTCTTTGTAAAGAGAGTGATAATACTGTGATTTTTCACTGTCATCGTCGAGCCAGAAATAACTTGCGACAAGCAGAGAAAAAAGATGCTCGCATCCTTCGGGCAGCTCAATATATTCGTCAGGGTCACCGTTCGGTAAAACGGGAACTTTTTTGTAGATAAGAAATATCTTTCCCGAATATTCGCTCGGAATTCTCATTATACCGTCATAAATGTAAGCGCCCGGAATGGCACATCTTAACTCGTCGGTTGGCATAGAGGCCGGGGTAAGAAAGTCGTGGAAGCATCTTTTTAGTTCGTATTCGATAAATTGCGAAGACGGCGGAATGTCAAATTCATCGGGTCCGTAAATTTGAGAAAACAAAGTAATGTCGTACACCGTGTAGAAAAAATCACCCGAAAAGATGATTTCTCCTTTTCCGTAAAGAAAGCCCTTATGTTCTGTTTTTGCACCCGAAAATTCATATTCTCGGATTCCGGATAAATCCGACACGATAAATTTCCCAATGCCTGAGGTTGTGAAGCTATATGCCTTTGCGTTAAATTCTATTTTACATTCATCGCCTGCGTTATGAAATAATTTTTTTATTCTGTCGGATGTGAGTATCGGATTTTGATAAAGCTCCGCCGTTTTGTATACAGGACGCTCGTTATAAATGGCGTTTATTGCGCGCCTTGCGGAAAAGAGAAGAGCGTCGCCTATCTCTATATCGTTTTCAAATCCTAAGGCGCATACTTCTTTGCATAAATCGCTGTAATTCATTTTTTCTCCTTTTCAGGCTGTCCCAAATTTTCATTTGAGACAGCCGAGTGTAACTCCCTTAATCTTTGGAAGTCTTAAAGATTTGTTGCTCCGGCAACGGCGCTCGCGGAATCAACCGCAAGCAGTATATGCTTGTATGTACCGAAGCCGACGCCGAATCTGCATCTTCCGTTCCATACGTAGTTACCCGTGTGATTATCCACCCAGCTTGAAACCGTGAGAGGAACTCGGTTAAAGAACATATTTCCCGAAAGGTTTTTGTTTGCCTCGGACGACATTATCATAACTCTGTCATCAGTTGTCTGCCAATTTGGAAGTATAACGACGTTCCAGTTTCCGTAGTGAAGGTTTATGTCGTTATATCCGTTTCCCAGCGCGCCTTCTGAGCCGCACACCTTCTTGGCAATTGTTTCTGCCGCAGGTCTGTTTCCCGGGAGAATTATAGTATCTGCCGTATATCCGAGCGGCTCGCCGTTTTCGTCCTTCATATTTCTGATTTTTACCGAAAGCTCTCCAAGCGCATTTTCGAATGCCCCCGCGGAATTTTCTCTTGCTCCCGACGAGCTGGTAGAAAATATATCTCCCCAGAAATAATTCGCTTGTGTTTCGCTTGAATTCTTACCCCATTTGTGAGAAGAGGAGAAGAGGGATTCACCGTCACCGGTGGTGAGGTCAAGTGAAGCTCTAGCAAAATTAGAGGCAGATTTCGTTCCGTTCACAAGAGCATGCTCGCATATCTTATTTATCGTTTTGTAGTATGCCCGTGTAAAGTTTTCCGCCCTGCGCTTTGCATCCTGAGCAACACCGTAATTAGCGTCCTCCATCATTTCCGCCGTTATCGTAAATTCCTTCATAAACTGAATGTGCTCGATAAATTTGCGATACGTTTCGTCAATTGTATCGTTTTCGGCTCCGGCTCCCTCGGTAACCGCCTGAAAAACGTCAAATTCGTTCTGTCCTATTATTGTTTCTCCAAAGCGGCAGCTCTTTTCAACGTTAAAGAGCCATGAGCAAATTCCGCCCTTTTTGGTAAGAAGGTCGCTTTCATGCTCTATTATCATTTTTATAGGTGTTTCAAGCTTTCCTATCGCTCCGTTTTGAGTTCCTGTTGATTTTGAATAAATTATCATTCTGCAGTTTCCTTTCTTTTAATTTACCACTTTAGCGCTACGAGAACCTTTTTGCTATCAGCAGCATTGTCCATGTTGAGAATCTTTGCTTCTTCTCCGTACGTAGCTTCTACACACACGGTTTGTCCGGATGAATCCGTAAAAAGACAGATTGTATCTCCTACACCCACGAGTGTGTGATCGTTTTTGATTTCGGTTTCAAATACCATGCCTTCTGTAACTATATAACCTGTAATGTACTTTTTTCTTTCGGATTTATATACGTTCTCAAGCGGAATGAACATGAGGTCATCTTCCGTGGCAGGTGTCGGGTTAACGTCATTTTGCGCAAGATAGTAAATGCATCCCGCAACGTAGTCTATCTGTCCGCTTGTTTTCGTTTTTACAGGCTCGGGTACGTTAGTTCTTCCGTTTGTAATTTTAATTAGCTTAAACATAATTTTTCCTTTCGCTGTTTGTTACTTTTTTATAGAGCTTTCTGATTTCTTTATCTGAAATATCGGGGAAAATATCTCTGGCTGCTTCCATTTCTTTTTCTGATATCGAGCCTTGGCTTGAAGCCGCAATTGCCGGCGATGCAAAGAGATGGTATCGGTTATCCGCACTTTTTTTTCTTCTGCATGCGGCAAGATATGCTTCTGCGGGACTGAGTCCGAGGTCGCGGAGCGCTCCGTATCTCAGAGGATTTTCAAGCTCGGTTATACTGTTTATTGCGGAAAGCTCGGGAAATTCTCCCTTTAGCGCTTTAACGTCTTCCTGTTCGATAACGCTGTAATCGATTCCTGTGGGGGCGGATTCGGTGGATTGATTTTCTTCTGCGGTATCGTGCGTCTCGCTGCATTCGTTCGGAAGGGCTTCGGATTGTTCGGTGTGAATGGTTGTGTCATCTGTCATTTTTCTTTCCCCTTAAGTCATAATTTGCGCTGATTTTATCTGCTTTGGGCTCTGATTTTTTTGATTTTTTGGAATCGATTTTCTCAAGTCCGTAGCTTCTGTAGTCTGAATTCTGATTTTTCTTCATTTTAGTCTTGTTTTCCTTTCGTGTTATTGTGAGTTCGGTTTGTAAAAGTCGGGATAAACTTTTGAGTAATCGCCACCGTTTATCGATTTTGCATATTCGGAAAGCTCCTTTGCGTCTTCCTCTGAAAGTCCGAGCGCTTTTGCGTATTCCGCGGTTTCTTTTTCCGAAAGCTGATTTGAAGTTATTTCTTTTATAATGCTTTCTTTGATTTTTCTTACCACCGAAGCGGTAGCAAGTTTTGCGGCTGCCGCGGCATCGCTATCTTCGAGTCCTGAGTTTATTGCGTACTCGTATGCCGATTCGTAATCGGTTATTTTTGCGTTCTCTATGCCGCTAAGCACGGAAGCGAAGGCTTTTTGCGTCTTATCCTCATACCTTTCAAGATAATCTCTGTATCCTTTCAGGTTTTCCTTTTCGGTATCTGCCTTCCTGTCTTTTGCAATGAGCTTGTTTTTTTGCATTTGGTAATACGCAACTCCGTTTAAATAATCTGAATATCCGCTTGAATTGAGACCGAGCTCTGCAAGCTTTTCTGCAGCAGCGCCGTGCTCGCTCTTCATTCTTCGGTAGTCGGTTTCTGTATCCCGAAGTGCGTCGGTATAGATTTTTTCGGAATCCACACCGTTAGATTTCAGCCACTCGGCATATCCTTCCTTGGTGCTTGATATGGCTTTGTTTTGGATGTATTTCTTCAAGTAGTCCTCAAACGTCTCTTTGTTTTTAGCCATTTAGTCTCCTTTCAACGCGGCGGCGCCGTCTCGCCCCTCGCTACGCATAAAATATTCAACGTTTTCTCTCGCATGCGGATAATGAGCTCTTTCCTGGCATTGCCAATACCTTAGAAGAGTAATCGGATCGGACGGATCTCCAAGCGTTCCTGCTTTAAGATTTTCAAGGTTTCTTTCCCATAGCGCCTCTCGTTGATATTCCGCTCCGGCATTAAGATCTACAGAAAAAAGATAGGCGTCGTCATAGTAGTATTCGCCGCTTATTAAATCGAATTCTATAAAGTCGTATCGGTTGAATTCGGAATTGTGAATTCTTCCGTAAGCATCTCTGAATGCAAGTGAGCGCGGCTCGTCCGCAAAAGCGAGATACTGTTCGAAAATAAGCCTGTCCATATCCGCGTATGCGGTATGCTTCATCTTTCTTTTTGATTCAAGTCTGCCCGATGCCTGGGAGATTTTCAGTTGGCGGGCGTATCCCGATTCGGGTGTGTAAGCATCAAGTCCTTGGAGCGCATCCGATATTCCAAGCGTTCTTTTGGCGTGGTCGTAAAGCCGTTCGGCTTCGGCAATGTCCTGCGAAATATCAGGGGTCGTGTCAACTTTTCCGTATTGAGCCGCGCTTTCACCGGGCTTCATTTTTATAACCTGACCAAATACCGAATTGTTAAGCGAAATGCTTGCGTCCTCGGGAACTATCGGCGTTATACCTGCTCGCAGAAGCTTTTGCAGTATTCTTGATTCGATTTTGTTTATCGCCTGTTGCTCGGGGCGTATGTACTCGCAGTCGGACTGACCGAAAAGCGCATCTCCAAACGAGGTGTTTTTTCTTATAACGATAGGGAATGAGCGCGGAGTATAATAGGGAATCTCGGAATTTTTCATTTTGATTTTTCCACCGTTTTCCTCAAGAAATCCGTCAGTAATAACAGGTGACATAAGCGGTATTTCAGACCCGTCGCTAAGCAGTACCCGTTCCGGGAGTATCTCGGATATCTGATCCCTGTCGAGGAAGGCTTTTTTCTTGCATTTGCAAAGCTCCTCTCCCTCACCGCACTTCTTGCAGATTCTTATTTTGCGTCTGTAAAATTTGGGCATGTCATATAGGGTGACTCCGCCGGAGAAAACGAATTTTCCAATCTCGCCGTCCGCGTCTCTGTAAAACGCGGTTATGACCGTGACAGTATCTCCGTCAGCCGATGATGAGATATCGTATTCGGCGCAATCTGCCATATCCTTGCTTATTCCGTATTTTCGTGTTATTTCTTCTTTTGTTGTTGTGAATTTTAAAAAGCAGTATTCCATATCGTCAATATCGGATATGTCAGGCTGAGGAATAAAATTCATTGGAGAAAGACAGTAGAGCCTGACTCCGCCAACCTCTTTTCCGAGCCTTAAGCTGTTATCCCATTCGACGTACCACACGCTTCCGCCGAAAACGTAGGTGTATCTCTCGTCGATATCGTTGAGCTCCTCATAGGGGAGCTTATCTCTGACCGACAGAAGAAGCCGTTCAACCGCCTTTGCGTTTCTGCTTTTCTTTTCGCTGTAGCACGCCGCGTCTACCTTGGGGTGAGGAATATCCGACGACACCTGACTCTCAACAATTTCATAGGTTATATTTCTGACTGTGAGAGCAGGCTCGCGTGAGCCGTCTATTTCCGCGTCGCCCCGATATTGCTTCATATGCCTTTCGTAAAGCGAAAGAGTCTCGGAATAACAGTTCTTGGCGTTTTCGTATAGCGAAGAGAAGTGCTCAAGTTTCTCCTCGCATTGTTCGTAATTGTTGTTCACATAGGTTCTCCGTATTTTCTTTTCAGATAGTTTTTTTCATCCTCGCCTGCAGCAAAATAATCCTCCCACATATCCTCCGTCCAGAAGGTTCTCCTAGCCGTTTCTTTCTTTTCTCCGGGTCTTGCGTGAAAAATTGCAAAAGCTCTTAAAGCATCGGGGGCGTGTGTAATTTCATGCGGCTCGGTAGCACAGTCGCTCGGGCGCAACTTGTCTATTGTCAGGGCGGGAAGACATTTTATAAGCTCAGTACACGTGGAAAATATTTTTAGCATTGGCTTGCCTTCCGTGTCGCATAAAAGCTCTTTTAAGGCAAGCCATCCCGTTTCTCTGTCATTTGAGGTTTTTGTGAAGTTTATTCCGTATTCCGAGAATATTGACGCTTTTGTACGTCCTGTTTCCTGACTTCTGCTCCAAAGATCCGGCGGCGCAAGAGTGGCGTATATATCCTCGCCATTCGGTGTCCGTTCTAAAATTCCGTTTGCGGCTGAACTTATCGGAAGGTTGGATGCGCAGAATTCCCGATATACGTAGTATGTGTTTTCGGGACTTACAGCCGTCCATAAGCAAACCGTTCTGTCAAGTCCGTAGTCGATGCTTCTGTATTTTCTCCATCCGTCGGGAATCTCAAAGGGAGCCGTTACGTGTTTGTTGGTTGAAAATTCAGAAAAATACTGCCCCTCAAAAATATTCCAGTCTCCCAAAAGAAGAGCCTTTCTTTCTCTTTCGGGAAGAGCAAGCAGACGTTTTTTGTATTCCGGGTCTCCCTCTTTCAAAAATTTATTGTCGTCAAGCATTGACGGAATAAAAATTCTGCTCATGCCGTTTTCACCGAAGAATGCTTTTCCCGCAGGACTTCGGTCAATAAATCTCGCCTTTACCCAAGAGTGGCCTATGCCGCCCGGATTGGTCGATGATTTGATTTGCTTCGGATAGCTGTTTGCTCCTCTGACTCTTGAAATTAAATAAACGTACTGTGCTTCCGTAAAATGTGTAAGTTCATCGAAACGGATTACGTCGTATTCAGCGCTCTGATACTGATAAACGTCGTTTTCTGCCGCGCAATACCCGAAATCAATTACAGAGCCGTTTTTGAATCTGCCGGTATGCGAGGATGAATTGAAGGTGTAAATATCACGCGGAAAAAGTGCGAGTGAGGTTCGTATAAGCGATTTGTCAAGCTCAGCAAAGCTTCTTCGCAAGACGAGTTGCTTCGATTTTTTATATTTCAGTGCAAAAAGCAACGCATCTACCATTTGCCCGTAGGATTTGCCGCCGCCTGCCGCGCCGCCAAACAGTACTTCTGATTCATTAGCGTCGATAAAACGTTTTTGTTTTTTTGTAACGGATATTTTAAGATTCATTGCTTTTCTCGGCTAAGACCTCAACGGTAACCGTTAAGTCGGTATCCTCCTTTTCTTTATCCCTCTCTCCCATTCCGAATTCGCACGTAAGAAGATATTTTGCAAACGACGGGTCGTATCTTTTGCTAAGCGCTGAGTCTATGAGGTAATCCCTTCTGATTTCGCTGCATTCTTTATACGCTCTGTCAAATTCGCTGTGTTTTCTGAATTCTTCAACGTCCGACATGGTAACTCCGATGCTTCTTGCGAATTTTTGAAAGCTTGGAGCGGAATTGCCGTCGGTCCCGGAAATAAAGAAGGTATAGAGCCGCTTGGGAAGATCCTTTGAGTACTTTGCTTTTTTCTTCACTGCACTCCCTCCTTTTCGTGATGTTGCGTAACGTTTGCAACCGCCGCGCAATGTCTCAAAGAACGCTAATCCGGATTTCAAAGTTATCGCATCCTTCGGACGAGTTTATTCTAACACCGTGCCTATATGCGTGTAAGTACATCTGTGTTCCAAAAAAACTTCAAGAAATAAGTCGAAAACTGTGCAATATTCACAAAGAAATTTTGCGCAGAGAAATAATTCACAAAATATTTTAAAAAGAACAAAAAAATTCTCTTGCGCTATGCGTACGAATATGTTATACTTAATGCGTATAATAATAAACGCTTTGGTCGGATGGAGATTTAAATGGGAGAAAAATTTATCAGCCTACTGTATCCAACAGAGGAATCATATAATTATCATGCGGATCGCACGGTTCTGCCGAATATATCGGAGGCGGTTTGTGACGAGCTTGGATTAAACGAAATATTTAACCTTAAAAACAGCTCTCTTACGGATTTTTTTACGCAGGATCCCGAGGTAATACTTTACCGTCAGTCAGCTATAAATGACCTTATAAATATACCCGAGCTCAAGGAAACGCTCGCGAAGGCTCATCCTATTCTTGACGATATTCAGGAGCTTCGCAGACTTGATACCGAAAGCTCCTCTTCGGGTGATTCCTATCTCTACAGCATTACGGAGATTGAGCTTTACGTATCGTGTATAGATACGTTGAGAGAGGGATTTATGCCCGTTCGTGACAGAATAGAAAGCGAGGCGTTTAAGAATCTTTCGGATTTTATATTTGAGCTTTCCTCGTCAGACTATTATAAGGAGCTCATAGAAAAGCTTGAATCGCTTGCGTCGCGCGTTCATGAGGTTAAGAGTATAACCGTGGGTGTCAATCTTGACAGAGAATTAAGACCATCGTCCGCGGGAGTTATATCAATAAATTCAGAACCCTTTAAATCGGGAAAGATGCTTGATAAAATTTTAAGGCTGTCTTTCAAGAACGATTCGTTTACCTGTATAGCAGAGCTTTCTCCGTTTGGAAAGGGTCAAAGCGAAAATAAAAAAGAAGCTCTCATAGGAGCATTCAACAGCGCAATAGAGGAGGTTTTTCGCTCTTCGGTAAAGGGGTGGCGCGCAATCGTCGGAGAATACGTGCTTGATAACACCGATTTCCTTCTTAAAATGCTACCTGAAATTGAATTTGTCAGCCGTGCCTCAGAGCTCATGAGGATGCTTTCGGAGCACCCCGGATGCAATATATGCATGCCTAAGCTTTCACCTCAGGAAAACAAGGATTTTTCGGCTGTCGGGCTCTACAATCCGAGAGTCGCACTTGCGATAGAAGACAAAATAATAACTAACGATTTTAAGTTCGACGACGATGCGAGGATATACGTTTTGACAGGTCCCAACAGGGGAGGAAAGTCGGTTATTACCGTTGCTGTCGGAGCATCTCAGGCACTCTGCCAGCTCGGTTTGCCGGTGCCTGCAAAGGAAGCTCTCATCTCTCCGGTCGACGGAATATACACTCATTTTCCCGAGGGCGCAGACGATACGATAGATAAGGGAAGGCTCGGCGAGGAGTGCGCGCGGCTGAAAGAGATATTTGACTTTGCTACATCCGACAGTATGATGCTTCTTGACGAGTCACTTTCCTCAACGGGGGCATACGAGGCAGCGTATATAGCCTCGGAGATACTTACGGGATTTGCTGCTATGCGTATACGCGGTATTTTCTCAACGCATCTTCATGAGCTTGCCGCGAGAGTCCCCGAGATTAACGAGCGTTCACGCGCAAGCGGAGGAATAAGCATTGATACTCTCGTTGCGGGAATGGAAGAGGGGGAGCGTTCGTTTAAAATACACAGAGCAAAGCCGGACGGTAAATCCTACGCAAGAGATATAGCCGATAAATACGGACTTTCGTTTGAGAATATTATGGCACGAATGAAGGAGAAAGAAGAAAAATGAGCGTCATCATTGGTATAGACGTCGGAGGCAGCACGACAAAGATTGTCGGATTTGAAAAGGACGGAAACAAAAATAAACTTATCGAGCCGCAATTTGTCAGAGCAAACGATCCCGTGACGGCAACCTACGGTGCGTTTGGAAAATTTACCGATGAGAACAGGCTCTCGATAAAGGATATTGATAAAATTATGATGACCGGTGTCGGTTCGTCATTCGTTAAAAGAGATCTTTACGGGCTTGAGTGCGTGAAGGTACCCGAGTTTAACGGCATAGGTCTCGGCGGTCTTTATCTTTCGGGGCTTGACGGGGCGGTTGTCGTCAGTATGGGCACCGGTACAGCCATAGTTCACGCGAGAGCGGACGGTGCTATGAAATATCTCGGAGGTACCGGTGTCGGCGGAGGTACTCTTATGGGACTTTCAAAGTTGCTTCTTAAAGCTGAGACGATTGAGCATATTGAAGAGTACGCTGCACTTGGAAACATAAGTAATATAGACTTAAGAATAAAGGATATGACTGCAAGCGATTCAAAAAGTTTGCTTTCTGCAGACCTTACAGCGTCAAATTTCGGAAATTTATCCGACCTTGCGACAAAGGACGATCTGGCGCTCGGTATAATGAACATGGTATACGAAGCTATAGGCATGGTTTCGATATTTGCCGCCAAAAGCGTGGGTGTTGAAAACATTGTGCTTACGGGAAATCTTACGCGCCTTGCGTTTTGCAAGGATAAATTTGACTTTTTCAACAGTCTGAAGCCCATGTACGGAGTGAATTTTATTATGCCTAAAAGTGCCGAGTATGCTACCGTAATAGGTGCGGCAATACACGGCTTGTAATAAATTATACGGTGCTTTAACCGTAAAGCGAAAGGGGTGACGGAATATGAATATTTTAAGATTCATGATTCCAAAAAGCTCGGTTGAGTACATTTATACCACCAGTACCATTCGTCAGGCAATTGAAAAAATGCAGTATCATCATTACGTGGCGATTCCCGTGATTGATGAGGACGGAATGTATGTTGGAACTCTCCGAAACGATGACCTTTTGATGCATTTCATAAAACGCGGTAATTTCAATTCAAGAGCTGCGGAAAAAGAGAACGTTATGGATATTGTTGATAAGGAATGTCTTAAACCTCTTTATCATAACGCTTCGGTAAGCAACCTTATAGAAAACGTCAGAGAGCATAACTTTGTTCCCGTCGTTGATGATAGGGGCTGCTTTATCGGTATAATCCTGAGACGCGACATATTAAATTTTTTGATAAACTATTACGAGCAAACAAAAAATTAATGATTTTAAAAAGGAGGTGTCGGCATTGACTGAAAAACAGAATACAGAGCTTGAAACCGAACGAATTGATGAATCTTTGCCGAGCGCCCCGGAGTCTTGCGCGGATGAAAAAATAAAGAAAAATAAAATAGAGGTGCTCGCATTGGAAGGCGAGACAAAAAAGGAACGAAGAATTGAGCGCACGCGCGAGATAATGCAGGAAAATTCAGAGCGCGCCAGAGCTTTGGCATCAGAGCGTATGGCAATGCTTGAGTACGGCAGCGAATACAGAAAAGAGCTCATAGCCAGAGAAAATAAGAAAGCGGCTGAAGAAAAGGCGCGCCTTGAAGCCTGCGAGCGCGAAGCGGAAGCGGTACGCGAAACAGAGCGCAATGCCGAAATTGAGGAATTCAAGGAAAAGGAAAGGGCGGAGCTTGAGAGAAGAAATAAACAAGCGCAAAAAATTCTTGAAGAATTAAATAAAGAGGCACTTTGCGAAGAGACGTGTTCCGAGCAAATTCAGGAAGTTTATGAATCGGAAGCTGAAGTGCAAGAGGCTGAATCTGAAGAATCAGAAGAACCTGAAATTCCAAATACAGAAGAAAATCTTGACACGGATGAGTATTCTGAGGACAGTTCCGAAGAATCGGAAAGAATAATACTGAATATTGATTCAAGTAAAATTGCCGCGGAATCCGAATGTCCAAGAGGTGAAAATATTATTTATATTCCGTCGGTTTATTGCGCTTTGCAGAACGGAAGCTATGATATTAATTCGGAAACACAAAATGCGGAGGTTGAGGGAAACTATCACGGAGCGCATCAGCCCTCAGTCGAGTCACCTTACCGTGCTTGGTTCGATGAAGAATACCGTGTGCCGGGCGAGATGCTTTATTACGACAGAAATGAGGTTTCTGACAGAGAGCTTGACGATTACGAAAAAGAGCTTTTGGAAAAACACCTGTCAGAGTTTGATAACGTTGACGGTGAAGGAGAGCACGCGGATATCTCGATAGGAATTGCTCGGAGCAATCCTCATGGAGAGGACATAGGTATATTTGCGAAAACCGAGCTTTCAAAACGTCTTGCCGATTATCATAAGCAAGAAAACGTTCTTAAGGAAAAACTTAAAAATTTGGATTTAAAAAGCGAAAATATTTCTTATGCCGAAAGCGTCAGACTTATCATTGAAAAAATAGCTATACATAAGGAAATTGTGGAGATTGCCATAGAAGCCCTTAGAGCGTGTGTCTACGCTAAAAGCAAAGCGAATATTTCAAAGCATAAGAAATTTCTCGTGAAGGAGATCTATGCCTACAATTCTGATGTAAGAGAGTATGAAATTCTTACGGGCAAGCAACTTCAGAGAATTTCATTACAAATTGCCGATGACGTAATTGAAGGCAAAATATGCGACCCGATACCGAACGTTTATTATGCAGATGATGAACACCGCGGTCCGGAGGGAATTACTCACTTTGAGCCGCGCGTATCCGAAGAGATTTTCGGTTCGAACGACGTTTCAACTGCTTCTTCGGGTTCGGGATTAACCGAAGATTCGGATTATGACAGTGCAGAGGCGCGTGAAAATGAAAAAATATTTGAGAAAGAATATTCAAAGCGTATAAGCGAAATAAGGCGTATTTCGGAGCGCGATGTGCTACTTGTAGCTCTTCGAAATGAATACAAGCTTTCTCGGTATGAAACGGAATATCATATGCTTCAGCATTCCTTCTCTGCAGACGACAGACAGAAGGTTAAAAGGATGCAGAAGCTTGATAGGAAGATAACAAAAATCAGAAGCACTATGAGGCGCTCCTTAAAACTTGAGAGAGATGATAACAGAAGGTATTATTATCTTCTTACGGTTGACCTAATGAAAGAGCGCGTGAGCCGGGATGCAAGGCGCGACGTTCTTGACGCTTTGAAATTGAGACTTGAGATTCTTTTGGCAGAAAGAGCCGAAATAAACGAACGGATAATTGCGCTTTACGGCGGATTGGATAAAAACCTGAAAAATCTCAAAATTGAACGTAAGGCGGCAGGCGTGCGTCGGAAATACACTAAAGTTATGTATAGACGCCAGCAAAGACTTGCGATAAAGGTTCAAAGGATGAGGGCTCCGTCCAACCTTAAAGAAAAGTTCTTTGAGCTTCTTAATAAAAAGACCGAGAAGGTCTCAATTCTTGAAGAGAAGATTTACAGGCTTAAACGCGGAAGATTCAAAGGCAAAGCCCAGCGGGAGCTTGTACGCGACGTAAAAAATGCCAGACGTGCTATAAAATACATTGACGCTGATATTAAATATTTGATGAAAAAGCTGAGACGCCATCATCAAAGATATGAGGATGACAGGGCGTGGGCGATAACGTTGATTGTGTTTTCCGTCGTTGCCGTTGCGTTTGTTGTGGGATGGTATTTCTACGGTGATACCGTCAAGGTGTATCTTTATGATATATGGACGCGCATTAAAGCACTGTTTTGGCTATAGGCTTTGAAGGAGGTTATATGTTGTTTTCAAAAAAAAGACCTGCCGATCGCGCTCCGGAGGAACTTGCCTCATCTGAAAAAGACGAGGCAATAAAGAACCTTGAGAGAGAAAGACAAAGAATAAATCTTGAAATAGAGGAAGTACTGCGTAAGTATGCAAATGAAAGTGGAAACCGTTCTCTCAAAAAACGCGGACACAAATCAGGCTCGCATCCGAACGATTGGAATTTCAGAAGCGGGGAATGACCTGTTTTTTACAAATTTTACATTTTTTATAATATATTTAAAAAAGTACTTGATTTTTATTTAAATATATGATATAATTAATACGATAGTAAATATGAAAGGTGAAGAGTGGCTCGAGGGTCACTCTTCATTTGTTGTAAAGGAGTGAGCGGAGAATATGAAAAAAAGCATTAAGGATACCGTAAGGGAGCTTATAGAACCTACGGTAAACAGTCTTGGTTACATGGTTTGGGACGTTCTTTACTCTAAAATCGGAGCTGATTACCACCTCGAGATTACGATAGACAAAGAGGGCGGTATTGATATCGATGATTGCGAAAAGGTGCACAGAGCGATTGACCCGATAATAGACGAGGCTGATCCTATCGAGGATTTTTATTACCTCGAGGTTTCCTCCCCCGGAATTGAAAGAGAATTGCGCACCGACGAGCATATTTCGCTTTCAATCGGACAGCGCGTTGAGGCAAAGCTTTTTGCCGAGCGGGACGGAAGGAAAAGCTTTAAAGGAACTCTTACGGCTTTCTGTGATGGCGTTATAACTTTATCTGACGGTGATGATCGGGTGGAGATTAATGAAAAAGAAATAGCAAAATTAACAACGGTATATTTTGAATAAAGAAAGGAAAGTAATTCTATAATTACAAAAGGTAAACCGGAAAAATGAACAAGGAATTTTTTGAAGCCCTTGATTTGCTTGAAAAGGAAAAAGGCATTTCAAAGGACTATATGATTACGAAAATTGAAGCGGCGCTCGCAAACGCCTGCAGGAAGGAAGTAGGTCAGACTACAGTGGTAAAGGTAAACCTTAACCCCGTAAAGCAGGATCTTAAGGTGTATCAGCAGCGCACAGTTGTTCCCGACGGAGAGGTTGACGATCCAAAATGCCAGATAGCGCTTTCCGATGCAAAGGCACTCAGCAGACGCAATAAGCTTGGCGGCGTTGTTGAGACCGAGCTTAAAACCAAGACCTTCCGCCGCATATCCGCATCGACCGGTAAGCAGATGATAATTCAGGCTATCAGAGACGCAGAGCGTGAAAGACAGAAGAGAGAATACGAGGAAAAGAAGGAAGAAATAATCACGGCAATAGTCGATAAAGTTGACACGTCAACAGGAAACCTTATTCTTGATACCGGAACGGGTTACGCAACTCTTATTAAGGCTGAGCAGATTCCCGGCGAGGTTCATGAGGTAGGTGACAGAATCAAGGTGTTCATCTCGGAGGTTAAATCCGGTGAGATGAGGGGACCGCTCGTAACATTGTCAAGAATACATCCTAATTTCGTTAAACGGCTTTTCGAACTTGAAATTCCCGAGATTCAGGACGGAACGATTCTTATAAAGGGCGTATCACGCGAGGCAGGAAGCCGTACAAAGATAGCAGTTGAGTCAAGAGACGAAAACGTTGATGCAATCGGTTCATGTATAGGAAAGAACGGAATGAGAATTTCGGCAATACTTAACGAACTCGGAAACGAGAAGGTTGATATTATAAAGTATAGCGATAATCTTCCCGATTACGTAGCAGAGGCTCTTTCTCCCGCTAAGGTTATCTCGGTTGAGATGGACGGAGAGCGTTCATGCAGAGTAACTGTTGCGCCCGAGCAGCTTTCGCTTGCGATAGGCAAAGAAGGACAGAACGCAAAGCTTGTTGCAAGACTTACCGGATGCAAGATAGATATAAAGGCGTAATATGACAGGCAGAAATAATATGACGGTACGTAAGGTGCCGGTAAGAAGATGTACCGGCTGCGGAGAGCACTTTCCGAAAAAGGAGCTAATAAGAGTCCTTAGGACTCCCGAAGGGGATATTCTTCTTGATGACAGCGGAAAGAAATCCGGACGGGGCGCATACATATGTAAAAATGCTTCCTGTCTTAAAAAGGCAAGAAAAGCCAAAAGACTTGAATCCTCGCTTGAGTGCTCTATACCGGATGAAGTATATGTCAGACTGGAAGAGGAGCTTACGATTGGAAAATAACAAAGCGAGACGCCTCTTTGGAATGCTTGGACTTGCAATGAGAGCCGGTAAGCTTGTTATAGGTACGGAGCTTATTTGCCGCGCAATGCCTAAAGGCAGCGTAAAGCTTGTGCTTATATCAAACGAAGCGTCAGCTCTGACGAAGAAAAAGCTAAAAGCGAAGAGCGAGTTTTATAATATTTCGGCAATCGAGGTTGATATAGATACGGAGCGCCTCGGTAGATTGCTCGGTAAGACCTATGCTCCTGCCGCTGTAGCGGTGGTTGACAATGGGTTTGCCGCACAAATAAAAAAGGCATCCGTAGATTTTGACGAAAGGGAATTTTCGTGAAAACGAAAATCGGTGACTTGTATGGCTCAAATCAAGATATCGCAAATATCAAAAGATTTTAATATGAAATCCAAGGACGTATGCGACGCGTTCAAGGAGATAGGATTTGAAAAGAAGAACAGCGGTGCTGCGGTGGATGCTGAGGAATTTGAAATTTTCCTTAACTACTTGACCCGTTCGCACCAGATAAAAGACCTTGACGCTTATACCTCCGGAAGCGTAATTATAAAGACAGTATCAGTAAAGGCTACAAAGGCGGTGCAAGAGAATAAGGCTGAGGAAAAACAGATACCAAATGCAGAGATAAAAGCAGAGCCGAAGGCTGAAATCAAGCCGGAGATTAAATCGCAGCCCAAAGAAGAAGTTAAGGCTATGCCTAAGGCTGAAGTAAAAAATACACATCCTAAGAATAGTGATAAGCCTGCGAATGTGAATAGCGAGAGACGCCCGCAGGAGCAAAAAAGCAGAAACGATTATCAGGCGGGAGCAGGTTTTCAAAAACAGCAGAGCAATAATTCTCAGAATCGCCTTCAGCAGAGGTCTGCGTATCCCAAATATTCCGAGCGCCCCCAGGAAGATCCGTTCGTAAAGCGCCGCGAAAATATGAATCGGGCGGCAGACGGCAGACGCCCCATGCAGTCAGAGCAGGGTCAGCGTCCGATGCAGCAGAAGCCTATGCAGAATAATCAGCCTCAACTGAGGTCACAGGCAAAGCCGATTCCTCAGCGGTCATCTCTCCGCCCCGCACAGCAGGCTCAGATAGAAAAGCAGCAGAAGCTCGCAAAGCAGGCTGAACAGCAGCAGAACCGTGTGCAGAATAATCAGCCTAAGAAGGAAGAGAAGAAGGCTCAGAAGCAGCAGTTTAAGACTATCACGCCTACCATAGATATGTCGAACATCAAAGGCGGAGTAAACATTCATACCGATTATAAAGCGGAAGCTCCAAAGACTCGTGTGGTAGATATGAGAACCTCTGACGTTAACCTTTCAAAGTATGACGAGCGCTATAACGAGCAGTTCTATGCTATAGCTAACGGTACTGATACGAAGGCGACAAAGCAAAAGCTTAAAAAGCAGGATAACCGCGGTCAGAATGCCAAGAGCGCTAAGGAGAAGGAAAGAGCCGCTCAGGAGAAAATCAAGAAACTTGAAGCTGAAAGAGCGAGAAACAAACAGCTTGAAATCACAGTTCCCGATGAAATCACCGTCAGTGAACTTTCGTCAAGACTTAAGAAGACGTCTGCCGAGGTTATCAAAAAGCTTATGCTGATGGGCGAGATGAAGGGACTTAACGATGTAGTTGACTACGCTACCGCAGAGCTTATTGCAGATGAATTCGGCGCAAAGGTAACTAAGGAGATTGTCGTTACTATAGAGGAAAAGCTCTTCACCGAGGCTGAGGAAAATGAGCATGACCTTGAAGAAAGAGCTCCAGTTGTGTGCGTCATGGGTCACGTTGACCACGGTAAAACTTCTATACTTGACGCAATAAGACATACGAACGTCACCAAGGGTGAAGCAGGTGGTATTACTCAGGCAATAGGTGCATACCGTGTTAAAGCAAACGGCAAGGATATTACATTCCTTGATACTCCCGGACATGAAGCTTTTACCGCAATGCGTATGCGCGGTGCCAAGTCCACAGATATTGCAATACTTGTTGTTGCCGCTGATGACGGTGTAATGCCTCAGACTATCGAGGCAATTAATCATGCTAAGGCAGCAGGTATTGAAATTGTTGTAGCTGTAAACAAGGTTGATAAGCCTTCTGCTAATATTGACCGCGTAAAGCAG
>JAZSGJ010000064.1:0-22987 GCA_045532675.1 Eubacteriales bacterium
AAGAGTTTCCCTCGGTGGAATGCATGACGAGGCTGAAATACGCGGTCACAGAAAAACATACGTTGGCGCTATGCCCGGACGAATCGTTACCGCGCTTATAAACGCAAAGGTACAGAATCCCGTTATCGTACTTGACGAAATTGATAAAATGGCAAACGATTTCAGAGGCGACCCTACCTCTGCGCTTCTTGAGGTGCTCGACCCCGAGCAGAATAAGTGCTTCCGCGATAATTTCATGGAAATCCCAATCGACCTCTCCGATTCCCTTTTCATCGCGACAGCAAACAGCTATGAGGGAATTCCTGCTCCCCTGCTTGACAGAATGGAAATTATTGAGATTTCTACTTATACCGACAGCGAAAAATTTGCCATTGCCAAAAACCATCTTATACCCAAGCAGCTTAAGCGCAATGGCCTAAATAAACGATTATTCAGAATATCCGATTCCGGTATATTTGAGCTCATAAAAAGCTATACGAAAGAAGCAGGAGTCAGAAATCTCGAGCGCGAGATAGCATCCCTCATACGAAAATCTGCGAAAAAAATTGCCGAAACCGATGCTAAATCCGTTTCAATAACCGAAAAGAACATTTCAGAATATTTAGGCAAACCTAAGGTTATTCCAGAAAAACTTGAAAGCGATAATCCGATAGGCGTAGTAAACGGACTTGCTTATACACAGTCAGGAGGCGATCTTCTCAAGGTTGAAGTCGTAGCTATGGAAGGGAACGGAAAAATTGAGCTCACCGGTTCACTTGGTGATGTTATGAAGGAATCTGCTAAAATTGCGCATTCATACGTAAGAACGATTGCGTCGACATACGGAATTGATACCGATTTTTACAAGAATAAGGACATACATATTCATTTTCCGGAAGGCGCAATTCCCAAAGACGGTCCGTCGGCAGGAGTTACTATGGTAACGGCAATTGTAAGTGCGCTTAGCAATATCCCTGTTAAGCTCGACGTGGCAATGACCGGTGAGGTTACGCTTCGCGGAAAGGTTCTTCCCATCGGAGGATTAAAAGAAAAGACTCTTGCGGCTTACCGTGCCGGAATAAAAACTGTAATTTTGCCGGATGATAACATCCGCGACCTTGAAGAAATTGATTCTGAAGCACGCAAAAATCTTAATTTCATTCCTTGCAAAACGGTATCGGAAATTTTAACTCACGCCCTTGCAAAATAAAACCAATATATATTGGAGAAATAAAAATGAAATTTAATGTCAATAATGTTTGTATAGCCATGACCGTGGGAGATGCAAGATCATTTCCTCGTGATGCACGCCCGCAAATTGCGCTCTCGGGTCGTTCAAACGTTGGAAAAAGTTCGCTTATCAATACTTTAATCGGACGAAAATCATTGGCACGAGTTTCATCTGCTCCCGGAAAAACAATAACTATAAATTACTATGATATTGATAAAAAAATATTTCTTGTCGATTTACCGGGATACGGCTACGCAAAGCGTTCAAAGGAATCAAAAAAATCCTGGAGCTCACTTACCGAGGACTATTTTCTTAAGAATCCGTCTGAAGATGCCATAAAGCTTGTCATTCAGCTTATAGATATACGCATTGATCCGACAGATGACGATATAATGATGATCAACTGGCTAATTGATAACGGCGTTCCATTTGTTGTTGTGGCAACAAAAGCTGACAAACTTTCGAAATCTCAGTTTGATGCCGCGCTTAACAAACTAAATAAAGAATATTTCAAAGGGACCGGAATAGAAATTATTCCCTTCTCCTCGGTGACAAAAGTTGGCAGAGATATTCTTTGGAACATAATTAACGAGGCTGTTTCGTGAAAACGAGGTAAAACATGGATACTATCGTAAACTATATTTTTTCATTTCTTGCCGTTTTGATAATTCTCCCCGTCCATGAGTTTGCTCACGGATACGCGGCTTACAAGCTCGGTGATAATACGGCAAAGAATTTCGGAAGACTTACTCTTAACCCTCTAAAGCACTTTGACCCAATCGGAGCCCTTTGTCTTGTGTTATTCCATTTTGGTTGGGCGAAGCCCGTCCCGATTAACGCGCGAAACTTCAAAAAGCCAAAAAGAGATTTTGCCCTTACAGCAATTGCAGGACCACTCTCCAACATTCTGCTTGCTTTTATATCCTCATTTTTGCTTTTGCTCACAATTGCGCTTGTTAAAGACATTTCTTCTGAATCAAAATTCTGGTTTTCTGCAATAGACAATCTTATCCTTTTTATCAGCATATTTACTTCAATTAACATAGGACTTGCAATTTTCAATCTTATACCCATTCCACCTCTTGACGGCTCAAGAATTCTACACTTGATTCTACCTCCGAAGACGTATTTCGGAATAATGAAATATGAACACAGAATTTATTGGATTTTCATAGGTTGGCTCTTTCTTGGCGAATACGTGTCACGCGCACTACTGTCAATCCCCTTAATTTCAGCAAATCCGATATTTTCTGCCATTGTCGGATTTTTAAATCTTTCAAACCTTCTTGGTACTTTGATTTACTACGTTTATACGGCAATGATTAACTTCTGGCAGCTAATTCCTTTTTTGAAAATATAAATTACCGATGAGGTTTTTTTATGATAGAACAACTGACATACAGGCTTGATCAATTTGAGGGTCCGCTTGATCTTCTGCTTGCCTTAATAAGTAAAAATAAAGTTAGCATAACCGATATTCCGATTGCAATCATATGTGATCAGTATATGGAATATATCGAAGCCGCTCAAAAAATGGATCTTGACATAGCGAGCGAATTTATCGTTATGGCAAGTGAGCTTATGCTGATAAAAAGCAAAATGATTCTGCCGCACGAGGAGGGCACGGAAAACGACCCGAGACGTGAAATTGCAGACGCTCTTCTTCTCTATCAGCAGGCAAAGCTTGCGGCAAAGGAGCTCCGCCCGCTTTACGACGAATATTCATCAAGATACGTTAAGGACACTGACGAGGTGCCGCCCGAAAAGGGATTGCCGCTTGATCTTGACCCCGACCTTCTTATAAAAGCGCTTAACGCGGTCATGAGAAGAATCAAGGTTGCGCAGGCAGAGCGCACCCCGACTGAGCTTGTTAATCCTCTTATCAAGCATAAAATAGTTTCGGTTGAGGAAAAAATAGAAGAAATCTGTGAGCTTCTTGAAGAACAGGAGGAGGCTTCTCTCTTCTTCTTACTTAAAGACGCTGACTCAAGACCTGAGCTTGTTGCAAGATTCATGGGAATACTTGAGCTTATAAAGATTCACAGAATAACTATTACGACTGTGCGATACGTCGAAGACGTAATAGAATACGATGAGCTTGGACTTGAGATGAAATTCAAATTAAATCCCAATTACGTTCCGGGCGATATAACAGAAAGCGAATTTGACCACTCACCGAAGGATGAGGAAAATTCAAGCGATGACGAAAAGGAGAAAAATAATGACTGACAACATTAACTCGGTTGACGAAATAACCGAAGCATCTTCTATTCCCGAAAACGAGCAAGAGCCCGAAAGAGTCGTTATATTTGAAGAAGCGCTTGAAGCAATACTTTTTGCCGCAGGTCATCCTATCTCATACGCTACTCTCGGCAGAGTTTTTGATATGACTCCCGCAAAGGTAAAGGATAAGGTTTTTGAGTATTCTATCAAATACAACGATCCCGATATTGCAAGAGGGGTTATACTTTTAACCTTTTCGGATTCATGCCAACTTTGCACAAAGCAATATTATTTAGCTGAAATAAGAGAAGCTCTCGGAATTAAGAAAAGCGGCTCTCTTTCAACGTCATCTATGGAAGCTCTTGCTATTATCGCATATAACCAACCTGTAACCAGAGTTTTCGTTGATACTCTTCGCCGGGTTGATTCCTCTTACGCGATGAACAACCTTCTTGACAGAGGACTTATAGAATCAAAAGGCAGAATGGACGCACCGGGCAGACCCATGCTTTACGGAACAACGCAGGATTTCCTTCGTTGCTTCGGACTTAAGGACCTCTCTGCTCTTCCACGAACAAGTGACGAGCTTATGGAAGTGTTTGATAAAGCTAAGATTGCCGAAAGCGACTCAAATGTCGAGGCTGAATCCGATATGACGGAAGCTATAGAAGAAATCATAGACGAGGGTGAAATAGAAAATGCTCCTCAGATTGAAATTGAGCTTGAAGAGCCGTCAGCCGATGACGATATAGTGAACGATGAAATTTAATTAAATAAAATTTCCATACATATTTTCTCTATAGGAGATATTATGGCAAATTTACTGCTCTTACTTTTATTAATTACGATTTCAATTCTCATAATTTCAATGTCGGTTTCGGTAAGATTTATTTATTTTGACCAACCGACACTCAGATTTGATTTTCTGCTTTTTAATATTATGCTTTTACCGTCATCCCGTAAAAGAATTAAAAAGGGGAAAAAAAACAACATTTCAAAATCAACAAAAAGCAGACTCGCACGGGCAACTTCTCTAAAAAAATCTCTTGATTACCTATTAAAACGTTCAAATGTTAAAATTGAAAAAATAGATTTGAAATTAGCCGATACTAATCCTGCAAGCTTTGTTTTACAGGAAAAGAACATTTCAACGCTTATTTTTATACTAATTGCGTATTTATCGTTTAAATCAGGTAATCTTATAACGGAAGACACACATTTTATCTCTTACGGTGAAAGCATCTCAAAAACGCATATAGACATCACACTGACATCAACGTTTTTTCATATTCTTATTGCAATTTTTATATTCTCCCATGAAAACGCAAAGAAAAAAAGAAAGCGGGTTAAAAGAATTGTCAGAGAGCAAAATGAGTGATATTATAAAAACCTCACTTGAGGGTATAAGAAACTTTACCGACACAGAAAACGCAATCGGAACTCCTATACAAACGCCAAGCGGAGTGACGGTTATACCGATTTCAAAGGTCTCAATAGGTTTTGCAACAGGTGGTCTCGATTACAATACTAAAAAACTGATAGGAAACCAGAATTTCGGCGGTGGCGGCGGCACGGGAGTTTCTATTACACCTATAGCTTTCCTTACTGTCGGAAAGAACGCAGAAGTCAATCTGATTCCTGTGAACACCTCACCCGTTAACGGCATCGAGCATGCTATATCTCTTATTGAAAAAACCCCAGAGATAATTCAAAAAATCAAAGATTCGCTGTCATAAATTTCAATGAATAACTTGTCCTTTTATACTAAAAATAATATCGGAGGATAAAGTTATGTATGACAACAGAAGCAAAATAATAATTTTTATCATAGTTCTTTCTCTGATTCTGTCTCTTTTCACACTGTTTATATCTTCGGAAAGCACTCCGTCTGTAAGCGCAAAATCCGCGGCTCTTTATCAACCCGACTTAGACAGCTTCTTGTATTTAAAAAATGCCGATGAAAAGCTCCCGATGGCAAGCACGACAAAAATAATGACGGCTCTTATTTCCCTTGAAAGACTTGATCTGTCAGAAAACTTTGCCGTAGATGCCCGTGCTGTTGGAATCGAGGGCTCATCGATATATTTAAAAGCGGGAGAAGTACTTAATGCGCTTGATTTAATTTATGCAGTTATGCTTCAAAGCGCAAATGACGCGGCAGCAGCCTTAGCATATAAAATTTCCGGAAGCATTGAAGCTTTTGCCGAGCTTATGAATGAAAAGGCTAAAGAGCTTGGACTTAAAAACACGAATTTCACTAATCCTCACGGATTAGATAATAAAGAGCATTACACAACCGCTCGCGAGCTTGCAATTATAACTGCCGAAGCCTATAAAAACAGTTATTTTAAAACTATAGCTTCTACTTATAAAAAGGAAATAGAGAGCTCGGAAGCAAAAAGAACTCTCGTCAATCATAATAAACTGTTAAAATCGTACGATGGCTGCATCGGCGTTAAAACAGGCTATACGAAAAAGAGCGGACGCTGTCTTGTAAGCGCTGCAGAGCGTGATAATCTTCCTTTTATATGTGTCACCATTAACGCGCCTGACGATTGGCGCGACCACACAGAAATGCTTGATTACGGCTATTCCCTTCTTGAAGCAAAAACACTTGCATACTCAGGACAGTTTAATTTTAATCTTCCTGTTATATGCGGCAAAGAGGACACCGTCAGTATTTCAAACACAGACGAAATAGTTAAAATTTTCAAAAAAAATGACCGAGAGGTTGAATCAACAGTAAAGCTTCCCCGCTACGTTGTCGCCCCCGTGAACCGTGGCGACGTGCTTGGAAAGATTATATTCACAAAACTCGGTGAGAAAATTGCAGAGCTTAACCTTATCGCAACAAAAGATATTAACGAAGTAAAAAACAAGAAGAAATTTTCTTTATTCTAATATATAAATACAAGGACAATTTAAATGGAACCTATAAGATTGCAAAAATTTATTGCCGATTCTGGACTTATGTCACGCAGAGCGGCAGAAGAAGAAATTAAGAACGGCAACGTCTCTGTCAATGGGCACGTTGCCGAGCTTGGTATGAAAATCAATCCAAAATCAGACGTGGTTGCATATAAAGGTAGGCGTATAAATTATGAAAAAAAGACTTATACGTACATAATGATGAATAAGCCACGAGGATATCTTTCAAGCACTTCGGATGACCGAGGCAGAAAATGCGTAACCGACCTCTTATCCGGTGTAGATGCACGTGTATATCCGGTCGGAAGACTTGACCTTATATCAGAAGGTATGCTTCTGCTTACAGATGACGGAGAATTAAAAAACAGACTCACTCACCCAAGTCACAGCCTACCTAAGGTATATCGGGTTAAGGTTGGCGGCGAGGTAAGCGAGGAGCAATACGACCTGCTTACCTCTCCGATGGTAATTGACGGATATAAAATAAAACCGGTAACTGTAAGCGTCGGAGAAAGCGACGAAAGCGGCACAGTTCTGAAAATGACTCTTATCGAAGGACGAAACAGACAAATAAGAAAAATGTGCGAGGCAGCAAACCTGACGGTAAAAAGGCTCTCAAGAATTTCAATAGGAAATCTTAAGCTTAACAGTCTTCCCGTTGGAAAATGGAGACATCTTACAGAGGATGAAATCCAGTATTTATATACCGCAACAAAATCAAAGAACCCGTGAGGAAATCATGTTTAAAATTTCACCTATACAAGACAAAACCCTGCAAAAACAATATGCCGAAGATTGTGGAGCGATATTCTGCCCCGAGTTATTTGCCTACTCTATGATTAACCAAGAAACAGGAGAGCTTATGGGCATGTCACAGTTCGATATATACGGAGACTCGGGATACATAAAAACATTAAAACCAAAAATCGGATATTCGGATTTCGAAGCCATGTTTATCCTTGGCAGAGCTACCATGAATTTCATTGACCTTTGCGGAAATCATACCTGCCGCGCGGCATCAGATGCTGCTGACGAGCGGCTTTTGAAAGCAGTAGGATTCCGCTTAACCGACGATGGAGAATACTTTGCGGATATGACCCACATGTTCGACGGACATTGCAACGGTCACACTGTTGAGATTAAAAAATAAGGACAGAAATTTCTGTCCTTATTTTTTAATCCTCGCGTCTTTCGGCAAGTGAGAAGCGGTGGGTGCGGTAAAACTCTTCGTATTTATCTTCATCGAGTGCGTCACGAATTTTCTGCATAAGCTCATTGTAAAAATATAGGTTATGTAAAACCGCAAGACGCATTCCGAGTGCTTCTTTCGCTTTAAACAAATGTCTAATATATGCTCGGGAATAGTTTTTACAAGCAGGACAACCGCACTCCTCGGCAATTGGCCGTGAATCATCTGCATACTTTTCGTTAAGAAGATTTATTTTTCCACGCCAGGTAAATAGATTTCCGTGGCGCGCATTTCTGCTCGGCATAACGCAGTCAAAGAAATCTACTCCACGGTATACCGCCTCAACAATATTCTGCGGTGTACCGACACCCATTAAATATCTCGGTTTGTCCTTCGGCATATATGGTTCAACCGTTTCGATTATATGATACATAACGTCGGTTTCCTCTCCGACAGCAAGTCCGCCTATCGCATATCCGTCGCATTCAACCTTGGTTATCTCTTTCATATTTTCGATTCTCAAATCATCATACGTTCCACCTTGGTTAATTCCGAAAAGCATCTGATTTGGATTTACCGTTCCCTTTTCAGCGTTGAGTCTATCAAGCTCGGCGCGGCATCTTTTTAGCCATCTTATCGTGCGCTCATGCGATGCTTTTACGTACTGATACGGAGCTGGATTTTCAACGCACTCATCAAATGCCATGGCAATTGTAGAGCCAAGGTGAGACTGTATTCGCATAGATTCCTCGGGACCCATGAATATTCTCTTTCCGTCCATGTGCGAATTGAATGAAACGCCCTCTTCGGATATCTTACGGAGCTTTGCAAGTGAGAACACCTGAAATCCTCCCGAATCGGTAAGAACGGGTCTGTCCCAATTAAAGAATTTATGCAAACCACCCATTCTGTATATAAGCTCATCACCCGGACGAATGTGAAGATGATAGGTGTTTGAAAGCTCAATCTGGCAATTAACTTCTTTTAAATCAACCGTAGATATTCCGCCTTTGATGGCAGCTGAAGTTCCTACGTTCATAAAAACAGGCGTTTCTATTGTACCGTGAACTGTTTCAAATCTTCCTCTGCGGGCTTTGCCCTCGTTTTTAATAAGTGTAAATTTTCCCATTATTACTCCATTACTTTATTCTGTCAAACTGCCTATCAAGCTCTGTCTTTGAAATTCTGTACGCAATAGGTCTTCCGTGCGGACAAACTGTTATATCCGGCAAAAGAAGAACTTTTCCGACAAGCCATTCTATTATAGATTTGTCATATACTCTTCCGCCTTTTATTGCCGCTTTGCAAGCAATCTGATAAAGTGCCTTTTCACGCCTTATTTTTTCGGTAATCTCAGGATTTCCTCTGCCTTCTACAAGCTCATCAGTCATTTTCACAAAAAGCCCCTCGGCATCGGTTATACTTATTGCATCAGGAATTGCTACAATATCGGCAAGCTTTCCGTTTAACGTATAATCAAAGCCAATTGCTCGTAGTTCGTCGGCGTACTCCTCGGCAACAGATAACTCATCGGGAGAAAGTACCACACTGAGCGGCAAAAGCAATGACTGTGAAGCTACTCTTCCATCACTCTCACTTTTTTTCTTTAAATCCTCAAAAATTACACGCTCGTGAGCCGCATGCTTGTCTATAACAAGCAGTGCGCTTTCATATTCCACCATAACGTAGCAATCAAAGGCTTCGCCGATTATCTCATGCTCGGGAATTTCGGGCTCGGGTGTTACCGTTACTGTCACCTCTTGTATTACAGCTTCTGTTTTTACCTCTGCTGTTCTGTATCTTTCAAGAAGCTCTACAGAGTTTTTGGGTGTAATTATTCTGCCCTCATTTTTATCCGATGCAAAACTTTTACCCGCCCCGCTTCCGAATTTCAAGGGTTTATCGTAAACTGAACTTTTATTTTCCGAGTAACTTTTATATTCTTTTTCATATGTTTTGGGAATAAATGCACTTTCTTTTGATTTAATTGAAAGCTGCTTGCCCTTTGTATCCTCACCTATCGGAACAAACGCTCCTATTGAATTGCGTTCATTATGCTTCTTCGGAGTTAAATTCATCTCCGGACGGTATTCATACTCTTCAAGCGCACGCTTTACAGTATAATAAACCGACTCAAAAACGACCCTTTCATCCGAAAACTTAACTTCAAGCTTTGCGGGATGAACGTTGACGTCAACATATCCGGGATTCATTTCTATAAAAAGAACACAGGTAGGAAAGCACTCGGGCGCAATATAAGATGTATACGCTTTTTCAAGCGCCGCCATAACGGTAAGACTTTTTACATATCTTCCGTTAATAAAAACATTCTGCAAATTTCTGTTTTTCTTTACGTTGTCACTTCTTCCTATATATCCGTAAACCTTGATTCCGTTAGATAATCCTTCTGTTTTAATTACCTTCTGTGCAAAATCCTTACCGAATACAGCATATACAGTATCAATAAGCTTTGAATTACCGGGGGTTTTGAATTTTTCCTCACCGTCCACAAGCATTTGAATAGAAATATCAGGGCGTGAAAGAGCGACCTTTTCAACGAGCGCCGTAACGTTCATTGCCTCAGTTGAATCTTTTTTTAGGAATTTTCTCCTTGCGGGAACGTTATAAAAAAGATTTTCAACAACAACCGTAGTTCCGTCTGCTGCGCCAACCTCGGAAATATCAACAATGTTTCCAGCCTCTGCAGTAAGCATTGTTGCAGACTCGGCATCCTTTGTTTTACTTATAATCGTAAGCGATGAAACGGAAGAGATAGCAGCTAACGCTTCTCCTCTAAAGCCGAGAGTAGCTATTGAATTCAAATCGTCTTTTTCTTTTATTTTACTCGTTGCGTGACGCTTAAGTGAGATTGGAATATCCTCTTTATCCATACCGCATCCGTTATCGGAAACGCGAATAAGCGCAACTCCGCCCCTCTTAATTTCAGCAACAATTTCCGTAGCACCCGAATCTATTGAATTTTCTATAAGTTCTTTAAGTACGGATGCAGGTCGTTCAACAACCTCACCCGCCGCAATTAAATTTGCAATTTCAAAGCTTAGTACGTTAATTTTACTCATATATTACCCCAACAAATTAATCGGAAAGCATCTTTTTAAGCTCAAAGAGAAAGTTCATTGCTTCAATCGGTGTTACAGTGTTGATATCAAGCGCCCTAATTTTATCCGCCGCTTCGCTGTCTTTTGAAGCAAGTATACCCGAAAACAAATCAAACGACGCATCATCGGAAGTCTTAGACGATGCGCTCTTTGGCAAAGATACTCCAACTCCGCTTTCAATTTCAGCAAGTATCTCCTTTGCTCGTTTTACAACCTCGTTTGGAACTCCCGCAAGCTTTGCTACTTCAATTCCGTAGGAATCGTCCGTGCCTCCCCTTACGATTTTACGCAGGAAAATAATGGAGTCTCCTCTTTTCTTTGCGGCAATATTGTAGTTAACGATACCGTCAAACTTCTCTTCCATATCGGTAAGCTCGTGGTAATGCGTAGCAAACAGTGTTTTTGCGCCTATCTTCTTGGAATGAGTGTACTCAACGACAGCTCTTGCGATTGCCATTCCGTCAAAGGTACTCGTTCCTCTTCCAACCTCGTCATAAATAATCAGAGAACGCTTCGTTGCGTTTTTAAGTATAGACGCAACCTCGTTCATCTCAAGCATGAAAGTTGACTGCCCCGAAGCAAGATCATCGGAAGCACCGACTCTTGTAAACACCTTATCAACAACTCCGATCCGAGCCTCTCTTGCGGGAACGAACGAGCCTATCTGCGCCATAATAGTTATAATAGCAGCCTGACGCATATATGTCGATTTACCCGCCATATTGGGACCGGTTATTATCATCATTCTGTTTGATTCGGTATCAAGTCTCGTATCGTTTGGCACGAAATAGCTGTCTGTTACGAATTTTTCAACGACGGGATGCCTTCCGTCCTTTATATATACTTCAGTGGAAAAATCGACTTCCGGACAGGTATATCCGTTTTTACTTGCAACGTCTGCCAGCGAAGAGTATACGTCAAGCTCAGCAATAAGTGCGGCGCTCTTTCTTATCCTGTTTGAATTATCGGATATAAAATTACGTAAACTTGAGAAAATTTCAAACTCAAGCGCGACAAGCTTTTCATCAGCGCTGAAAATTGTGTTCTCCATTTCCTTAAGTTCCTGGGTTATGTACCTCTCGCAGTTTGTAAGCGTTTGCTTTCTTATATATCGGTCAGGCACATCGTTTATAAATGATTTTGAAACCTCAATATAATATCCGAAAACCTTGTTGTAAGCTACTTTAAGCGTTTTAATGCCCGTAGCATCCTTTTCGCGCTGTTCAATTGATGCCATAATATCGGTTCCGTTGTTTTTTATAGAACGGTAGTAATCAACATCCGAATTAAAGCCATCGCGAATCATTCCGCCCTCACGAACTGTAAACGGCGGATTATCAACTATAGCATTTCCAAGAAGCTCTGCAATATCCTCAAGGGTATCCATGCTCGAGGATATCTCTTTAATTGAATAACTTGCAAGTTTGGAAATCAAGGTTTTAATTTCAGGCAGTTTTGATATGCTTTGATATACAGCTCTTAAATCCTTGGCGTTTGCAGTTCCGTAAACAGCCTTTGCTGTCAGACGTTCGAGGTCAAGAATACCGGATAGAAGAGATGACAATTCACTTCTTATCATTCCTTCTTTCACAAAATCCGAAACCGCTGCCTGTCGTCTTGAAATAGCTGCTGGATTAAGTAGTGGCTTAAGTATCCAGGAGCGCAAAACGCGAGCGCCCATTGCTGTCTCGGTTTTGTCAAGCACCCAAAGAAGAGAACCACGCTTCTCCTTTGTCCTCATAGACTCGGTAAGCTCAAGATTGCGTCTCGTATTTATATCTATATCAAGGTACTGTCCCTTAGAGTATACGTTTATTTCCTTAACAAAGGTAACTTCCGACTTCTGTGTTTCCGTAATATATTTTAAAAGAGCTCCTACGCTCATTATCATTTCCGGCTCGGAGAGTTTGTCCGATTCTTCTAAAAATACTTTTTTAACAGAATCTCTCGATGACTCGTAATCAAACAATCTTTTCTGCGAATCGGAAATAAGCGTATTAAATCTATCCTTTAAAAAATTCGATATTTCAGAACATTCGCATGATGGGATATTTATAATAGCTTCCGTAGGCTGATATGCCGCAAGCTCGTTTTCCATTCGGGATATAATATCGTTTCCCGTAACAAAGGTTGCAGATATTTCACCGGTTGAAACGTCGGCAAATCCCATTGCAACTCCACCCTTGCCATAACAAAGCGAAAGCAAGAAGTTGTTTTTTCCTTCTGTAAGAAGCGCACCGTCAGTTATAGTTCCGGGAGTTACAACTCTTATTACCTCGCGCTTTACGAGACCTACCGCGGCCTTTGGATCCTCGGTCTGCTCACATATCGCGACTTTATATCCCTTTTCAACAAGCTTACCGACATAAATGTCCGACTTATGGAACGGAACTCCGCACATAGCAGCACGCTTACCGTCTCCGCAATCCCTCGCAGTAAGCGTCAGTTCAAGCTCCCTCGATGCTATAATCGCATCCTCGTAAAAGCATTCGTAAAAGTCACCGAGACGGTACATAAGAATATATCCGTCGTATTCTTCTTTTACCTCAAGATATTGCTTCATCATCGGTGTGACTGTCTTGAGCTCGCTTCTTTTTTCTATGACCTCAGCCATATCGGCAAGTCCTCCGTTCAATTAATCAAATTATCAACGAGAGCATCCGCTGCAGGTGGAGCAGTCATGAGTACACGATTCTGGACGCTCACCTGTTATACAGAACTTGATTTCAGCGTTCACGGAAGCCATAAGGTCGTTCATGGCCTTTTGGGCTGTGGCAAACGCAATATATTCGGGACTTGCTGATATTTCTTTCGTAAGTTCTTCAATTCTTGCCTTAAGATTTGCAACAGCCTTCTCGTCCGCCTCGCCGTTTTCCTTAGCGAACTCCTGACCCAGCAAAAGTCTCTCAGCCTCATACTCTCTCATTTTCGCCTGAAGCTCTTCATTAGCATCAAAAACTTCTTTTGTTTCATTGAGATTTTTTATTTCGTCACTTTTGGCGATTTCCTCTCCAAGCGCATGTGCAAGTTCAATTATTTTAGTCATTTTCTTTATTCCTTTCGTATTATTTTACATATTCTCCGAACAGACAAAATCCGCTCGTTCTGTTTATTTTAACATTTTTAAATTGTCCTATGAAATTTTTATCCGATTCAATCTGTACAAGCTTATTCGACAATGTTCTCGCAGAGTATGTATTTTTATTTTTGTTTTTTGCAAACGAATCAACGAGAACTCTTTCTACTCTATCTACGTATGGCAAATTCTTCTCAAGAGATATTCCGCATTGAAGTTCAAGAAGCCTGTTCATTCTATCCCCCTTAACCTCGTCGCTTATTTGGTTTTCCATTTTAGCCGCACGAGTTCCCTCTCTGGGAGAATAAATAAATGAATAAACCATATCGAATTTGACCTTTGAAAGAATGTCAAGCGTATCCTGAAAATCGCTCTCTGTTTCCCCGGGGAATCCAACGATTATATCGCTTGTAAGCGCGATACCGTCAACCGCCTCACGAAGTTTATCTACCGTAGACAAAAATTTCTCGGTATTATAAGTTCTGTTCATAGCCTTAAGTATCGAGTCACTTCCGGACTGAAGAGGCAGATGAAAATGCGGTGCTACCTTTCCGGTATATTTTCCCATCACTTCAATTAGTCTGTCCGAAACGTCTTTCGGATGGCTTGTCATAAACCTCAAAATAAAATCTCCGGGAATTTTCGCAATCGACTCAAGAAGCGATGCAAAATCCATATCCGATTTATATGAATTTACGTTCTGACCAAGAAGCGTTATTTCGCGGCAACCGCCATCAATAAGCTTCTTGCACTCATCAATAATATCTTTGCTGTTACGGCTTCTTTCTCTTCCTCTAACGTATGGCACGATGCAATATGAGCAAAAATTATTACATCCGTACATCACGGAAACCCATGCTTTGTGAACGCATGCTCTTACAGGCTCTATTCCCTCAACAATATTTCCTTCATCCACCCCTAAAATAAATACGCGACTCTTTTGACTAATACTCTTCCATATAAGTTCAGGCAATAAATGAAGCATATTAGGTTCAAGGGTAAAAGAGACGTGACGGAATTTTTGTTTAATAAAATCAGCCATATGAGGCTCGGCCGCCATGCATCCGACAACTCCCACAGTTAAATTGGGATTATTCTTCTTATATTCCTTAAAGCGTCCAATAACAGAAAGAGCTTTAAGCTCCGCATGCTTTCTTATAGCGCATGTGTTAACAACTATAAGGTCGGCTTCGCTCGGTTCATCTACAATATTAAAACCCATATAACGCGCAAGTCCGCGTATTTTTTCACTGTCAGCTTCGTTTTGCTGGCATCCGAAGGTAATAACACAGGCTGTTTTCACCTCATTTTCAAAATGAGACCTTACAAGCTCTGCATACCTTTCCATATCCGTATTATTTACACTAATATTCATAATATTATATTATATATCTTTTTTAGCATTTTTTCAAGAGGTGATTTCAATTATTTTCTCTGCAATTTTGTCCGATGATAATCCAAGATACGAATAAAGCTCACAAGGCTCTGTCGGAGATGCAAAATTATCGTCTATTGCAAGGTGAATATATTCGGCTTTTATTTTGATTCCCACTTTATTTAAGGCATCAAAAAGTAGCATTCCGGCTCCGCCATATCTTATTCCTTCTTCGATAAATACTATTTTTTTAGCAGAGGAAATATATTTTTGAATCTCAAAGGCTAAGTGCTCATAAGGCTTCAGCCGTTCTATCAAAATTATACCGGTTTCTATCCTTTTTTTCTTAAGAATATTTTCTGCAGTAATAACGTTATTAATTATTCCGCCATAGGTTAAAATCACAACTTCAGGCGAATTCTCTTTTCCAAAATCGGCTCTTACGCCAAAGTCTGAATAATCTCCGTCAGAATAGAAGATTTTATCAACGAGAGCGTTTTCCGACGAATTGGGGTATCTTATCGCAATAGGATAATCAGCTTCAACCGCCTCTGCGATTGCCGCACAAAGAGAACCGTATGTTATAGGAGCAAAAATTCTTATATTGGGAATATGCGATAAAAAAGCAACGTCAAATATTCCGTGATGGGTTGCTCCGTCAGACACTGAAAGTCCTGCCCTGTCTATAATCAATTTAACCGGAAGATTTTGAAGGCATATATCATGGATTATATTGTCATATCCTCGCTGCAGGAAGGTTGAATATATATCAACAAACGGCTTCATACCCGCTGCGGCAAGTCCCGCGGAAAAAGTCAATGCATGCTCCTCGGCAATTCCAACGTCAAAATATCTTTCGGGATATTTTTCTCCAAAGCTGTCAAGTCCCGTTCCAATTCCCATTGCCGCAGTTACCGAAACTATACTTTTATCCTCTTCGGCAAACTTTATAAGTTCCTCGGCAAACACTCCGTGAAATGTATGAGGCTTTTCATTTCCGCAATAAACGCTGTGAAATCCGTCGGGAGATTTCTCGGCAGGCAGATATCCTTTACCTTTTTGCGTCTTCACGTGAAGGATAACGCACTTTCCAAGTGCCTTTGCCTCGTTGAGCGCCAATTCAACTTTTTTATAATTATTACCGTCAACCGGACCGATATAGTAAAGTCCTAAATTCTCAAAGTAATTTGACGACAGAAAAAGTCTCTTGAATTTTGTTTTTATAAAAGTTAGAATGCTCTGCAGTCCTTTTCCAAAAATAGGAATATGCTTCAAGACAGATTTCGTATTTGATTTCCAGCTCTGATACCCTTTTGAAACTCTGACTCTTGAAAGATAAGAAGCAAATCTTCCCTTGTTCACCGATATTGACATTCCGTTTTCGTTCAGTACGATAATAAGCTTTAAATCGGGGTCGCAATTATTTATCGCTTCATGAACCATGCCACCGGTATACGCGCCGTCTCCGATAACGGCAATACTGTATGCGTCAATTCCTTTAAGCCTGTCAGCTTCTGCAAAACCAAGCGCCGCTGAAACAGAGGTTGAGCTGTGTCCTGCTCCGAAAGCATCGTGCTCGCTTTCTCTTATTGACGTAAAACCTGATAAGCCTCCCGTTTTTCTTAGCTCTGAAAATCGTTCGCGTCTTCCCGTTATAAGCTTGTGTACGTACGCCTGATGACCTACGTCAAATATGATATGATCACGCGGGGAATCAAAAACTCGGTGAATCGCAACCGATAATTCCGTAACGCCAAGATTCGAAGCAAGGTGCCCACCCTGCTGTTCTACCTTTTCTATTAGAAATTCCCGTATCTCTTGACATAGCTTCGGTATATCTTTACTGTCTATCTTTTTCAAATCTTCGGGACTGTTTATATTTTCAAGAAGTTTTTGGCTCATTGAGTTTCCTTTCCCATCTCTTGTGACGTAGGTGATCTTCCTATTAATTTTATGTATGCTCTGTAAAACGCCGAATAATCTCCGAATCCAACGCGATATGCAGCGACAGAAGCCGTCTCACCAGATTCTATAAGCTGCTTTGCATACATTACTCTTTTTTTGTTTATATATCCGTGTATAGATATTCCGTTATGATTTTTAAATGCTCTGCACAAATAATATTTACTTACAAAAAATCTTTTTGCAAGCTTATCAAGACTCAAATCCTTATTTATATGCTCATTGAGATATTTTATAACTCTTGCTCCAAGCTCACCCTCATCACGCGGTATACTCTCACGGGTTGCAACCGACAGTAAAAGAACTATTTCAGACGTCAGAAGCTTTCTGAACTCCTTTCTTTCCTTTTCCGGAAGCACCTCTGCAGATTCAAATCTTTCAAATATTGAAAAAATTGAAGGTGAAAGTGCGTCAGCTGCATAATAACATCCAACACCGTCAAGGCTTTTATTAAGTGATGTTAAAAAATCCTGAGCGGCAGGTGTAAGGTCGCTTACAAAAAACTGCAAAACGTATCTTTCGTACTGCGAATCGATATCAAACTGCAAAGAATGGTATGAGAACGGAGGCGCAAATAAAACAGTACGCGGTTTTATCTGGTATTCCGCACCTTCAATAACGTATTTTCCGCTTCCGTCGATTACGTAAAGTATTTCATATCCGTCATGGCAATGCTGACTTATATCATTTTCTTTAGTCGTTGAGACCGAATATCTGAAATATACGTCTCCGACCGTGCTTTTGGGTCTTACAGACTTATTCATGAAAAAATCTCCGAGCAAATAAAATTATCTATCATATATACAATATCACATTTGAGCAATTTTTGCAATAGTTTTTGCAAGTGTTACAATAAAAAAATCCTTTAAGGTATTGAAATAGAAATTTTAGTATGTTAGAATTGAAGTATCAATACATTAAAAGGAATATCAAAAAATGAAACTCGGCGCACAATTTTACTCATTAAGAACAGAGCGCAAAACTCTGGAAGAGCTTTTCAACTCTATGAAAAAGGTAAAGGAAATCGGTTACTAAATAATACAGATATTTGCCCCCACAAACTACAGAATGAATAACGCTGACGTTATTTAATGCATAAACGCTACTCTTATAAGCTTCAAATACATGCATACCAACTGTCTGATAGAAAACTTCTACGCAACGAATTCGTTCACCGGAGCTTCAAAAACCTCGATCTTTGTTAAAACAACGAAACATATGCTTGAGATTCGAAACGCAAAGCTCTCTATTGACGATGAGTTGGTTGAGGACACCGACACCACTGCGTATCTCGGTAAAGAAGTTTACGGTGACGGACATTTAACGCTTATAAAGAAATTCTATGAAGCAATAGAAAACGGCTCGAAAATGCCAATCACGCTTGAAAGCGCGCAACGGGTGCTCATACTTTTTTGCTGCTTACGAATCAAATGACGAGAGAATATTAATTTAAATCTGCCACAGTTTATATTACTATTACAAATAACCAAGCAACATTTAATAACAAAAAAGAAAGGTAAAACAAAAAATGAAAATTCCATTTAATCTTGATCTTACAGGCAAGTGCGCAGTAGTTACCGGAGCCGGAGGAGTTCTCTGCTCCGATTTTGCAAAAGCTATTGCACAGTGCGGAGCAAGCGTAGCTCTCCTTGACATTAATCTTGATGCAGCACAGGCTGTTGCCGATGAAATAAAAGCAAACGGCGGAAAGGCAATCGCCATAAAAACGAACTGTCTTGAAAAAACAAGCCTTGAAGAAGCTAAGGCAACTATAGACAAGGAATTCGGTGTATGCGATATCCTTATCAACGGTGCCGGCGGAAACAACGCAAGAGCAACCACCGTAAACGAGTATTTTGATCCCGCAACTCTTGACGATCCTAACGCACAGGACTTCTTCTCTCTCTCTCCCGACGGATTCAAATTTGTATTTGATCTTAACGTTACCGCCGCATTCCTTACGACTCAGGTATTTGCAATTGATATGGCAAAGAGCGGCAAAGGCGGAAACATTATCAATATATCATCAATGAACGCATTCCGTCCGTTAACCAAGATTCCCGCATACAGCGCAGCAAAATCTGCAGTTTCAAACTTCACGCAATGGCTTGCAGTTCACTTTGCCAATACCGGAATCAGAGTTAATGCCATAGCTCCCGGATTCTTCGTTTCCAATCAGAACAGAGCCCTTCTCTTCAATCCGGACGGTACACCTACCGCAAGAACCGGTAAAATTCTTCGCGGAACACCTATGAACCGTTTCGGTGAATCCGAAGAGCTTCTCGGCGGTCTCTTCTTCTTCCTTTGCGATGCGGCATCAAGCTTTATAACCGGCGTTGTTCTTCCTATTGACGGCGGCTTCTCAGCATACTCCGGTGTATAAATAAACTTTAGCGCATTAAAATAAAATCTATGTAAATCCGTGCGGATATATTATGTGAGCTGTGATATATCCGTACTTTTTTATTCTATAAATATGTACAAATATCGATTATAAAATTAATCTTGCAAATTTTTGAGTTTTATGATACAATAGAACATATATACAATTGGAAAACGGACGAAAATATGGCAAAAAAATACATAGCTCAGAATGTTTATGAAGTGTTTCTTGACAGAATGAAATTCATATTTGAGGAGTTTGACAACATTTTCGTTTCCTTTTCAGGTGGAAAGGACAGCGGACTTTTGCTTAATCTCACCCTTGATTTTCAAAAGAAATATTATCCTAAAAAGCGTATAGGAGTCTATCATCAGGATTTTGAAGCCCAATACAAATTCACAACTGATTATGTCGAGAGAACGTTTGAAAGAATAAAGAAAGACGTCGAGGCATATTGGGTATGCCTGCCCACAGCAACACGTACAGCGCTCAGTAACTACGAAATGTTCTGGTATCCATGGGATGATACAAAAAAAGAAATATGGGTAAGAGAAATGCCCGATCATCCCTACGTTATCAATATGGACAATAATCCTATAATAACCTACAGATACAAAATGCATCAGGAGGATCTTGCAAAGCAATTTGGAAGATGGTATAAAAAAGCGCACGGAGATAAAAAAACGATATGTCTTCTCGGAATGCGCGCCAACGAATCCCTGCAACGTTATAACGGTATAGTTAACAAGAAACGCGGATATAAGAATACCCCCTGGATCAGTCTGCAGTTTAAAGACGTATGGACAGCTTCCCCGCTTTACGATTGGACTATATCCGATGTTTGGCACGCGAATTATCTTTTCAATTACGATTATAACGAGCTTTACGATATGTATCACATGGCAGGCGTATCCCCCGACCATATGAGAGTTGCCTCACCGTTCAACGATCACGCGAAGGAAAGTCTCAATCTATACAGAGTGCTTGATCCTGAAATGTGGACGAAAATCGTAGGCAGAGTTCGAGGCGCGAACTTTTGTGCTATATACGGAAGAACTAAAGCCCTCGGCTATCGTACACTTACTCTCCCCGAAGGACACACTTGGGAATCATATACGAAATTTTTGCTTGATACCCTGCCAAAAAGAGTCAGAAACAATTATGTAAAGAAATTCAAAACTTCGATTGATTTCTGGCGTAATACCGGCGGCGGGCTTGATGACCAAGTGATTGACGAGCTTATAAGTAAGGGTTATAAAATTGAAATCAACGGTACGTCAAACTATACGGTAATGAAGCTTAAGCGAGTAATTTTTACCGATAAAATCCCCGACCATACGGATGATATAAAATCCACTAAGGAAATCCCGAGCTGGAAAAGAATGTGCTACTGTATACTAAAAAATGACCACACTTGTCGTTTTATGGGATTCAGTGTCACAAAGGAACAGCAAAAATACATTGACCATTTAAGAGAAAAGTATATGAAGGTAACAGAAGAATGAACTACAAAAGTCCGGTCTACAACATAATTTCGGTTCCTATTGAAAAAATCAATCCGAACACTTACAACCCAAATTCCGTAGCTCCGCCCGAATTTAAGCTTCTTTACGACAGCATAAAGGAAGACGGATATACTATGCCTATCGTTTGCTATCACTCAAAGGAAGACGACACCTATATAATAGTCGACGGCTTTCACAGATATCGCATAATGCTTGATCACAATGATATATATGAGCGCGAGGGCGGTATGCTTCCCGTCGCTGTAATTGATAAGCCGATTGATCAAAGAATGGCAAGTACTATAAGACATAACAGAGCGCGAGGCTCACACAACGTGGATTTAATGAGCAATATAATAAAGGAGCTTCACGAGCTTGGACGAAGCGATGCATGGATATCAAAGCATCTCGGCATGGATAAAGACGAAATACTGAGATTAAAGCAGGTTACCGGTCTTACACAGCTCTTCAAAGACGTTGAATTCGGAAACGCATGGATTCCAGAGGATGAATTCTCCGAATTCTCTAACAAAAATTCAAAAGCAAATGCAGAAGAAAAAGAACCTTGCTTTAATTAACGCATATTTTGACAAATATTTTTATTATTTACAGCATTCTTTCATTGACAGAATGCTTTTTTTATGCTATAATTACTATCGGTTTATAATGCAATTATAAATATAATATAAAGGAGTTTTCAGAAATGAAAGAAGTTTTAGTTGAAACATCCGCAAGACACATCCATCTTTCCAGAGAAGCAGTAGACACTCTCTTTGGCAAAGGCTATGAACTCACAAATAAGAAGGACCTCAGCCAGCCCGGTCAGTTCGCATGCGCTGAGAAGCTTGTAGTAGTAGGTCCCAAGGGCTCTCTAAAAGCATCGATTCTCGGTCCTACCCGTCCTGCAAGCCAGGTTGAGATTTCTCTCACCGACGCCCGTTCTATCGGCGTAGTTGCTCCAATTCGTGAGAGCGGTGACATAGCAGGCTCGGGCGCATGCAAGCTTGTTAACCCAGATACCGGCGCTCAACTTGAGCTCACAGAGGGCGTTATTGCCGCAAAGCGTCACATACACCTCACCCCCGAAGCTGCTGCTGAAATGGGTGTTGCAGATAAGCAGATCGTTTCCGTTGAAATCAAATCCGAGCGTACTACCGTCTTCGGTGACGTTGTGGTTCGTGTAAGCGAGAAGTTTGCTCCCGCTATGCACATTGATACAGACGAATCTAATGCTGCATGCGCATTCGGAACAGTTTACGGTACCGTTATTGGCTAATAATTCCCTACAATAATAATTTTAAGGAGATAAACAATGAGCAAAGAATTTTCTTGCGAGTACGCAATGAGCCTTGAGGTTCAGAATATGTGTACGGTTGCTAAAGGACCTAACCACGGTCCCGCTCCCATTCCCGAAGAGGGCAAGTGGGTTCAGGTAAAAGAAATTACCGACATTTCCGCATATACACACGGAGTAGGTTGGTGCGCACCCCAGCAGGGAGCTTGTAAGCTTTCCCTTAACGTTAAGAACGGCATAATCGAGGAGGCTCTCGTTGAGACCATCGGTTGCTCCGGTATGACTCACTCCGCGGCTATGGCTGCCGAGATTCTTCCCGGAAAGACTCTCCTTGAGGCTCTTAATACCGACCTTGTTTGCGATGCTATCAATACCGCTATGCGTGAGCTTTTCCTTCAGTTTGTTTACGGACGTTCTCAGTCCGCGTTTTCTGAGGGCGGCTTGGTCATCGGTGCAGGTATGGAAGACCTTGGTAAGGGCGAAAGATCAATGGTTGGTACTATGTACGGTACCAAGGCTAAAGGTGTCAGATACCTTGAAATGACAGTGGGCTACTGCACAAGAATGGCACTTGACGCTGATAACCAGGTTATCGGTTACGAGTTCGTTTCTCTCGGCAAGATGACAGACTTTATCAAAAAAGGCATGGAGCCTAACGAAGCATATGAGAAGTCGAAGGGTACATACGGAAGATTTGCTGACGCCGTTAAGTACATCGACCCC
>JAZSGJ010000083.1:0-5606 GCA_045532675.1 Eubacteriales bacterium
CAAATTATTATACTTCAATTTTATAGTAAAAAGCCGGCTTTTTAAAAGTCGGCTTTTTGTGATGTTTTCTATTTTATTATTGCTGGCTTGGTTACTACGGTAACAGTTGAATATTCTTTTGTAAAGTATGATATATTATCATCAAAAATGATTTTCTCTTCATAAGCCGGTTTTTGAAGAAACGCTGCAACGGCATGTGAATGCAGAGTTGTCAGAGGTCTCGGATTATATTCATTGTATATCAAAACATCAAGCTTGTTATCACGCATTGCTGTAAGTATAACCGATTCAGGAAGTTTTCCCCCCGCGTGAAGAAAACCCGGAAGCGCCGACAAATCAAAGTTTTTTATATCCTTGCTTTTTACGACTCTTACAGTATCGCAGAGTGAAACATCGGTATACTCCGTTTCGCACCCGAAAAACTCGGTTGTCTTAGTACATAATTCTTTACATTTTTGAATGGGAACACTGAACATACCGTTATCCGTGTAAAAAACATCTACAAAATCCGTGCTTGTCTCAAATCTAATTTCGGAAAGCGGAAGTCCCCTTTTAAGTACCAAAAATGCCGCGGCTGATATCGCTGCGGCATAATTATCTGTAATTAAATCTTTTCTTTTTGAGTAGACTTCTATATAAAAATCCGCTTCAATGCTTGGTAATAAAATCACGGCAAAGTCAAACTCATAGTTATTCAAAAAATCATTATTAATAGCACCGCACGGAAGAGAAAAAACGAGAAAATCATCACTCATTACTTTAATTCTGACAGGATTCATTATCTCACCCCTATCAGTATATTACTTTTCCGTCTCCCGCGCCACCCATTCAAGCAGCTTTTCCCTGTTATTTTCAAGCTTTCCGTCCGCGATAAGATAAAGAAGCCTATTCAGCGTCTCTCCAATTGATTTACCGCGCATTCCAAGCTTTAAAAGCTCGTTTCCGCTTATTTTTATATCCGATATACGATAACAAACACCGTTTTTCAAAAGCTCATTTAACGTCCTCTTGCTCTCGCGCGAACCGATATCAAGAAGAATTTTAAGGTCAAGAACACCGATTGCACATTCATCCCCTGCCGCTATAAGCAACCTTGCAAGTTCAGTCTTTGTTTCGGTTTTCGCTTTAAGATTTTCAAGCACTGATTTACCGAAATTTCTGTGACGGTTATCACATTTCAGCACCATCATTGCCTGCGAAAAGAAATCGGGCGCTTCTCCTTTATTAGTAAGAGTGAAAAGTGAAAGCTCGCGTATATTCCCATCCGCTTCATCAAAAAGAGTTTTTTCGGGCAACTTAAGTCCTGACAGCTCCGGAATTATCATAGCAATTACGTCGGCATATTCCGAAAGTATTTTGTATGCGCCTATGCCGGAAATCAACTTTTTCCACTCGGTATATATTCGCTCCGATGAAACGTGCTTAAGCAAATGCGCGGTTTTCCGTATTGCAAGCGAGGTTTCGGACTCTATCGTAAAATCAAGCGTCGCGGCAAACCTTAGTGCCCGCAGGATACGCAAGGCATCCTCCGTAAATCTTTTCTCGGGGTCACCTACTGCACGTATTATACGCTTTTCAATGTCCTCTTTTCCTGAAAAGAGATCGGTTAATCCGTTCTTATGATTATAACACATAGCGTTTACTGTGAAATCACGCCTTGACAAATCGTCTGACAGCTTTCGCGTGAATGAAACACTATCGGGATGGCGATTGTCCGTGTACTCTCCGTCAAGTCGGTATGTGGTTATTTCATACGGCTCACCCTCATGCAGCACCGTGAGAGTTCCGTGCTTTATTCCGGTATCTATAGTTTTAACGTCCGCAAAAATTTCCCGCATTTCTTCGGGCGTCGCATCCGTCGTTACATCATAGTCGCTTGGCTCCTTGCGAAGAAGAAAGTCACGTACGCACCCACCGACAATATCCGCTCTGTGATTGCTTTTTTCAAGGCGCTCTATTATAAATTCCACTCCTCTTGGCAATATCATACGCTGAAAATTCTCCTTTTTGCAGAATCTTTCCTATATTGTAGCACTTTTTTGCAATTTTGTCAAAAGATATTGACAATCTTTTTATTTTGTTTATAATGTGACTATATAAAACCTATACAGAGGTCTCATCATGAACTACGTAGAAAAGAACGCCAAAGAACGTAAGGTTCCGAGCATTTTAACGTTCAATGACGGAACGCCCGTAAATACAGTCGAGGACTTTGAGCTTCGCAGAAAAGAAATCAAAATTCTTCTCCAAGAACACGAATACGGATATATTCCGAAAAAACCGGACCATATGGAAGTTAAAGAAGTTGGGTACGACGGTTCATTCTGCGCGGGAAAAGCGCCTCGCAGACAGCTTGAATTTACTGTAACCATAGGTGAAGATAAATTTTCGTTTCCTGTTATATCGGTTGTTCCAAAAAAATCAGGAAAGCACCCTGCGTTTATTCATATCAATTTCCGTCCCGACGTTCCGGATAAATATATGCTCTCCGAAGAAATTGTGGACAGAGGATACGCCCTTTTTTCGTTCTGCTATAACGATGTAACAAAGGATAACAAAAACTTCAAGAACGGTATTGCCAAGTACCTTGTACCAAGCAGAAAACCCAAGAATGCTCCCGGCAAAATTGCAATTTGGGCATGGGCAGCTATGCGCGTCATGGATTACGTAGAAACACTTGATAAAATAGATACCGACAATATTGCTGTTATCGGTCACTCAAGACTTGGAAAGACTGCCCTTCTCACAGGTGCGTTTGACAATCGTTTCAAGTACGTTATATCCAACGATTCCGGATGCTCGGGCGCTGCAGTGCTTAGAGGAAAAACCGGAGAAAACCTTTCGATTCTCATAGGTGTTCGCCCCGAATGGTTTTGCCCGAAATACGCTGATTACGTCGTCTTTGAAGACACATTGCCGCTTGACCAGCATTTTCTCCTTGCCGCTACTGCACCGAGGCATCTCCTTATAGGCTCTGCATACGAGGATGCATGGGCAGACCCAGAAAGTGAATTTATCTCAGCTTATCTCGTAAGTGAGGTTTACGAGAAAATATATGGCATACCCGGTCTTATTCATGAAAACAAAATTCCCGAACCCAAAACGGTTCTTGACGAAGGTAATGTTTGCTACCACATAAGAGAGGGACTTCACTATCTCAGCCGTGAGGACTGGAACGTATATATGGATTACATTGACAAGTGCAGAAAAAACAGATAAAATAAATTTGACAAAATATTTTTCAAAAACCTCTTGACAAATCAAACTTGTTCTGTTATAATATAAACTGTTGCAGACGCTGGTGTGGCTCAATGGCAGAGCAGCTGATTTGTAATCAGCAGGTTGTTGGTTCGACTCCGATCACCAGCTCCATATGTATGGGGGAATTCCCGAGCGGCCAAAGGGGGCAGACTGTAAATCTGTTGTCACTGACTTCGCTGGTCCGAATCCAGCTTCCCCCACCAAAAAATAAAACCGACCCTTAGAGCATCACTCTAAAGGACAGTTTTCAAAAATACGGTATATTTCAAAAGAGGTATGCCGTATTTTGCATTTGTGGATACAAAAGCAGTGCTTGTCAGGAAAAATGACAAGCCAGAGATGAACAAAAAGCTCCCTTGTGTTAAGGGAGCTTTTTATCGTTTAGAGTTTCCGTATTTCTCGACGAATTGGAATTTGACGGCTTATTTCAATTTTCCTAATTTTGCCGTATTAGCGATCACGATCAACGTAGTTTGCTTATCAAGCACCTGCTCGGGATTAACGTTGACATTGACATTTTCGCCCTTTTTTATTGCAACAATATTGAAACCGTATTTTTTGCGGAGATTTAATTCGATCAAATTTTTGCCACACCATTCATCCTTTACGTCGATCTCTATCATAGACACATCTTTGGATAGAGAGACCATATCGATAAATCCCGAGCTGAGCAGATTCTTGGCAAGGCGGCTCCCCGATTCTTTCTCGGGAAAGAGTACTTGATCTGCGCCCACACGAAGCAGTATCTTTTGGTGCATCTCGTTAGCGCATTTTGCGATAACGGTCTTAACGCCTGCCTCCTTGCAAAGCGTGACTGCCATTACGCTTGATTCGAGATTGCTCGCCATACAAACGATGACGGTATCAATAGTGCCTATGCCAAGACGGGAGATGACCTCCACGTCGGTCACGTCAGCACACTTGCAGACGGGCAGATATGCCGCCGCGTCGTTGACAATTCTTTCCTCGATATCGACGGCGATAACCTCCATGCCATTCTCTACAAGCTCTCTTGCCACTGCTGTGCCGTATCTTCCAAGTCCAAAAACCGCGTATGTTTTCTTTGCTTTCATTTTTGTCCTCCTTTATCCTATACTGATTTCTTCCGTTGGTTCGGAAATGACATTCTGACTTTCGTTTTTACTTCCAAGCGCCACCGCAAGTGATATTGGTCCGACTCTACCGAAGTACATTGTTACGATGATGATGAACTTTCCAAACGTGTTAAGTGTTGCTGTTAAGTTTCTTGAAAGACCGACGGTTGCGGTCGCGCTGACCGTTTCATAGACCGCATCAAGGGCTGAGGCATTGCTCGTCGCCATTAAAAGTACGGTTGACGCGGCGCATATTGTAAGAAAAGTCACCGTTACTGCAACAGCTTTTTTTACCGATTTATCGGAAACACGGCGACCGAACAAGGTTGCGCTGTTCTTGTTTCTGATAGTAGCAAATGCCGAACAGACAAGCACGGCAATGGTTACGGTTTTCATACCGCCTGCCGTTCCCACGGGTGAACCGCCGATCAGCATCAAGATAATAGATACGGTGGCAGAGGCATTTGTCAGACTATCTTGCGGAACAGAAGCAAAGCCTGCCGTCCTAGTTGTAATCGATTGGAAGAATGAAATCTGAATTTTATCAAAGAGGGACATATCTCCAATGGTCAGCGGATTTGCATATTCAAAAATAAAGATGAGGATCGCACCGACAAAAATGAGTCCTGCGGTAACGGAGATCGCGATCTTTGAGTCCAAGGTCAGATGTCTGAATATCCTGCGGTTCTTGGGTGAACGACTCTTAACAACACGAAGCACATCCCACCATACAATATAGCCGAGACCACCGAGAATAATGAGAGCAGAGGTGACGATATTTATCAAGGGATTGGTGGCGTAATTACAAAGACTGTTTTCCGCTATTATGTCAATACCTGCATTACAAAAGGCGGAAACCGAATTGAATGCCGATATCCAGATGCCCACAGCGCCAAACTCTGGTATGAAAACGAGCATATACAGAATAGCTCCTATTCCTTCGACGATCAGCGTGCCGAACAGTACGTTCTTGACAAACTTGGCAAGCCCTGACATCGTATTAAGATTAAACGCATCTTGAATAAGCAAATGGTCGCCGATACCCATTTTTCTATTGAGAAGAAGCATCAGTCCGGACATAATGGTGACGATACCAAGACCGCCGATCTGTATTAAAAGTAATATGACGATTTGACCGAACGAGCTCCAAGTGGACACCGTGGGAAGCGTGACGAGTCCTGTCACGCAGGTGGAGGTTGTCGCCATAAAAAGCGCGTCAAGATACGGCACGGCTTCGCCGCTTGCAGAACT
>JAZSGJ010000041.1:0-3805 GCA_045532675.1 Eubacteriales bacterium
ACCCCGTGCGAAATTGCGTACTCTATATCCGCATCGGTTTTATTGTTTGAATGGAAATAAGCCCGCTCGAGCGGAAATCCTGCGGCGCTCGCGGTATATATCTCACCGCATGAAACGACGTCTATTCCCATCCCCTCTTCCTTCATTATCTCGTAAAGTCTCTTAAACGACGCAGCCTTTGAAGCGTAGAGCACTCTGCCGCGCGCACCGAACGCAGACTTAACTGCACCAAGATAGGTGCGGCACCTTTCTCGTATTCTCTCCTCATCGTAAAGATAAAGCGGAGTTCCGTATTTTTTTGCCAGAGGTGTCAGCTCCATTCCCGCAAAGCAAAGTTCACCGTCTGCGTTACGGGAAATATTTTCACAAATAAATTTCTGTTTTTCCTGAGTTAAAATCATTTTTCCCTCTCGTATCTGTAATCAAAGCATGTGCGCGTAAAGCTCTTCGCGCGGCATAACCGAAAGCTCCGCAGGAGCTATATCAAGCACCGTTTTGCAGCCGAAGTCACCCTTTTTTGCGAGTCTCTGCACTGCTCTTGCGTAAGCTACAAGCACACTCGCGGTAAACTCGGGGTTTGAATCAAGATTAAGTTTAAATTCCACGGTATGATTGTACTCACCGTCAAATCCGCTTCTTCCGTTTCTTATAACTGAGCCCCCGTGCGGCATTCCCGAGTGGTTTCTTTTGAGTTCCTCAAGAGTTACAAAATTCACGGTAGTGTCGTAATCCGCAAAATAGTTTGGCATGTTTTTGATTTCCTGCTCTACTCTCTCGGCATCCGCGCCGTCCTTAAGAACAACGTAGCACTCGCGAAGATGCTTTTGCCTTGTCGTAAGCTCGGGGCTCTCACCCGCGCGAACCGCGGATATAGCATCGGGCACGGGAACGGTGTACTGACGCGCGTCAAGAACGCCATCAATTCTTCTTATAGCATCCGAGTGACCCTGGCTTATGCCCCTGCCCCAGAATGTATAATCCTTGCCGCATGGCAAAACCGATGATGCGTAAACTCTCGCTATCGAAAACAGTCCGGGATCCCAGCCTGCTGAAATAAGCGCCACGTGCCCCGACTCCGATGCGGCCTTGTTAACCGCGTCAAAGTGCTTCGGTATCGTCGCGTGCGTGTCATAGCTATCAATAACATTAAAATGTTTAGCAAGCGCAGGCGTCATCTCAGGAAGGTCGGTAGCGCTTCCTCCGCAAAGAATCAAAACGTCTATCTTATCCTTAAATTCAAGCACACGCTCTGCAGAATAAACAGGCACACCAAGCACCGTTTTTACGCTTTCGGGCGCACGTCTCGTAAAAACTGCAACGAGCTCTGCATCCTCGTGATACTTGGTAGCGCATTCAACTCCGCGTCCGAGATTTCCGTAACCGTATATAGCGATTCTCATCGTTCTAACTCCTAAAATAACTGATAATAGATTAATATATGCGACCGACACTCAAATTATATTAATGTGAAAGTGCCGCGTCCTTCTTTTTGACTCCGCCGATAATGCTCTTCATATCGTAAAGTCCCGCGTCGCATTCAATGAGGAATGCCGCTGCGGCAAGAGCGCCCTCAGCAAACAGAGCTCTGCTGTGCGCCTCATGCTTTAATGTAATAGTCTGATTCTGCGTTCCGACTATGACCTCGTGAATACCTACGATATTTCCCATACGGATAGCGTGAATTCCTATCTCCTCGTGAGCTCTTTTTCCCTGTCCGCTTCTACCCGTGTTAACGTAAGCTTCGGGGCGAACCTCGCATATTGCATTCGCGAGCATAAGCGCCGTTCCACTCGGAGCGTCGATTTTTCTGTTATGATGCTGCTCCACAATCTCAATTTCGGCATCTGGCATAGACTTTGCCGCGGTTTTTGCAAGCTCAACGAGCAATGCAACGCCAAGCGACATGTTTGCCGAGAAAAATACCGGTATATTCTTTGCAGCCTCGTGTATTTTCGCAATCTCCTCGTGAGTGTGTCCCGTCGTTGCTACGACTGTCGGAATGTTATTTTCAACCGCAAAGTCAAGAAGGTCCGAAACGCATGAGTGATGCGAAAAATCAACGATACAGTCAACGTTATTTATTTCAATAATATCCTTGAAGCTTTTGACGCATAGAGGCGCTTCGCTTCCGTCAGCCGATGGATCAACACCCACCGCAAGATTTGCGCCGCGATATCCTATTTCGGCAAGCTTCACAACCTCGCGGCCCATGTGACCGCAAATTCCGTTAAGTAATATATTCATAAATCACCAAATCAAATAAGATTCTGCTCCTTCATAAGAGCAATAAGCTTTTCCTCATTCTGCTTTTCCATTGGAGTGAGAGGCAGACGAAGATAGTTCTCACAATATCCCATTGCTGAAACCGCAGCCTTTACGGGAATCGGGTTTACCTCGCAGAAAAGCGCGTTAACAAGCGGAAGAAGGTCAAGCTGCAATTTTCTTGCTCCTGCAACATCACCGCCAAAGAACTTCTTGCACATTTCCGACGTAGCCTTGGGCATGATGTTGGAAAGCACGGAAATAACTCCGATACCTCCAAGCGAAAGAATAGGAACTATCTGATCGTCGTTTCCCGAATAAATATCAATTTTATCACCTGCAAGATGCGATACCTCAGCAATCTGAGAAATATTGCCCGACGCTTCCTTTATAGCGACAATATTGGGATGCTCCGCAAGCTCGGCAACGCTTGCCGGAGTAAGATTGCAGCCGGTACGGCTCGGAACGTTATATAGGATACATGGTTTTGTAGATGCATCTGCGACAGCCTTAAACGACTCTATCATACCCCTCTGAGTAGCCTTGTTATAATATGGCGTTACGAGAAGCATCGCGTCAGCGCCAACCTCACATGCGTAACGTGTAAGATCTATCGCATACTGAGTGTCATTAGAGCCTGTTCCTGCGATTACGGGAACTCTTCCCGCAACCTGCTCTACGCAGAATTTTATTGCTTCCTTATGCTCTTTATCGGTGAGAGTCGAGCCCTCGCCGGTCGTTCCGACCGCAACTATCGCATCGATTCCCTCCGCGATCTGCCATTCGATAAGTCGAGCAAACTGCTCGTAATCAATTCCGTCCTCGGTAAGGGGTGTAACTATTGCGGTAGCTACTCCGCGAAATACAGTTTTTTTCATACTATTCTCCATTCTTCTCTTCCGTGTTATACGGTATTTTAAACAAAAAAGAGACGGCGCAAAAAGCCATCTCAAAGAAAACATACACCCTTGATGGTTGATAGCTCTCCGTATAGCTCTTCGCATTACACGACAACGAGGCGGATATTTTCCGCGCCGCCAGCTAAGTACCCGCCACGGCACTCACTTCGGCACCTACGCCTTTCCCGCACGGCTCCGGCAGCCTTTTTCTGTGCGGTAATCTTCGTAAGATGCACCTCTATCTCTTATTAACGACAATATTTTATCACACTTATCTCCTCTTGTCAATACCCAAAAGAAAAATAATAGTTATGAAGATAATTAAGTCCGTTTCCGTAGGTTATACTCTTTAATTTACCGTTGTTACTGTTGTAGGTATAGGTGACAAGCTTAACGCCCGTGTCACTATAGATGGCAACTATATCCCCGTGTAAGTTCTTTTCATAAATATATACCGTAATATTTCCGTTTGTTTCTTCGGCTACTATCGTAGTTCCCAAAATAAAAAACGGGGTATTTTGCACAATACCCCGTTTTTGTTTGATTCTGTCTAAAGATGACGCTGTCCGGAAATAATCAAAGGTTCTTAAGTGTTTCCATCAAGTCGGATCGTAGCCATGTCGTTCTGTGAGCCAAGGAGTTGT
>JAZSGJ010000065.1:0-14656 GCA_045532675.1 Eubacteriales bacterium
GACTCGTAAACGACGTTGCCCCCAAGGACAGAAACATCGCGATGGTGTTCCAGAACTACGCTCTTTATCCTCATATGACCGTTTCCGAGAATATGGCATTCGGTCTTAAGCTTAACAAGACTCCCAAGGAGGAGATCAAGAGACGTGTTGAAGAGGCTGCAAGAATTCTTGACATCAGCCACCTTCTCGAGCGTCGTCCCAAGGCTCTTTCGGGTGGTCAGAAGCAGAGAGTTGCGCTTGGACGTGCTATCGTACGTAACCCCAAGGTGTTCCTTCTTGACGAGCCGCTTTCAAACCTTGACGCTAAGCTTCGTGCGAGCATGAGAACCGAGCTTACAAAGCTTCATAAAAAGGTTGAGACAACATTTATCTACGTTACTCACGACCAGGTCGAGGCTATGACCATGGCGAGCCGTATCGTTGTTATGAGAGACGGTCTTATCCAGCAGGTTGATACTCCTCAGAACCTTTACGATTTTCCTTGCAACCTCTTTGTTGCAGGCTTCATGGGAACTCCTCAGATGAACTTCATCAACGGAAAGCTCGTTAAGCACGGCAATGATCTCTACGCTACTTTCGGCACAACCGAAATCAAGCTTCCCGCTGACAAGGCTAACAATCCCGCTCTTAAGGAGTACATTGATCAGGACGTTATCTTCGGTATTCGTCCCGAAGCTATTCACGATGAGCCCATGTATCTTCAGACTCTCGCTGACACCACAATGAAGGTTAATGTTGACGTTACCGAGCTTATGGGTAATGAAATATTCCTTTATCTTGGTTTTGAAGGTATGGAAGATGCTACAAACGGCAAGAGCATCATTGCAAGAGTTTCCTCTCGCTCGAGAGCTCAGTCCGGCGATGATATTACCGTTGCTATCGATCCTTCCAGAATCCATATCTTTGATAAGGATTCCGAAAAGTGTATTGCTCACTAATATAAAATCATTTAAAGCTCGGCTGAAAGCATGCCGGGCTTTTTTATTTAAAATATATGTTGACAAACTGAAATATATATGATAAAATATTTATACTGCGGAAGAGTAGCCTGCAATTCGATTTACAGAGAAAAGACGGTTGGTGCAAGTCTTAACGGTTGTGTGTGAATGTCGCCGCTTTTATCCGAAAAGAAAAGAGATTTTGCGCTCTGACTAGAATTCGGCGTCCCTCGCGTTAAGAGATGAATGAGAGGAATTATATTCCGAAAATTCGGGTGGTACCGCGTTTTATCATTTTTAATGATTTCGCCCCGAGGTGACAAGCTGCGTCACTTCGGGGCTTTTTTGGTTGCATAAATTTCGAAATGCTGCGTTAAAGCTTCGGCTTGCTCGACTCGCCGTAGGCAACTACGGCTTCATCTTGCGCGCTGTTTTGCCTGCTTGTTCAAAATTTCCGCTAACCGAAGCTTTCTAAAGCCATTTTGTGTGAGATTGAAAATTTGCAGGGGATGGCGCCCTCTACGTCCCGTTAAACAACAAACAATTTAAATGCGGGATGTCGAGGCGCCATCTCTTACTTAAAATCATAATGAACATGCTTTATAAATGAAAGGTGATATATAAAATGAGAAAAGAACTTGCAAAGAACTATAATCCTGCCGAGTTTGAAGACAGGATATACAAAAACTGGTGCGAAAAAAATTATTTCGCGCCCGATCCCGACAAAAAGAAGAAAACATTTTCGATAGTTATACCTCCGCCAAACGTAACCGGTCAGCTTCATATGGGACATGCCCTTGACGAAACGATTCAGGATATACTTGTGCGTACGAAGCGAATGCAGGGTTATTCTGCGCTTTGGGTTCCCGGAACAGACCACGCAGGAATAGCTACTCAAATTAAGGTTGAGGAGAATCTTCGTGTCAACGAAGGACTTTCAAGATACGACCTTGGACGTGAAAAGTTCCTTGAACGTGTATGGGATTGGAAGAATCAGTATGGCTCAAGAATTATTAATCAGCTTAAGAAGCTAGGTTCTTCATGCGATTGGAGCCGTGAGCGATTCACTATGGACGAGGGATGCTCGAGAGCTGTTCGCGAGGTTTTCGTAAACCTTTATAACAAAGGACTTATTTACCGCGGTTACAGAATTATAAACTGGTGTCCGCGCTGCCTTACAGCGCTTTCCGATGCTGAGGTTGAGTACAAGGACCAGCCCGGAAACTTCTGGCACATTAAGTATCCGATAAAGGGTGAGGACGGGTACGTTGAGATAGCAACAACAAGACCCGAAACAATGTTTGGCGATACCGCCGTTGCTGTTAACCCCGAGGATGAAAACACAAAGAACCTTATTGGAAAAACACTTATTTTGCCTATTGTGGGAAGAGAAATTCCGGTTATTGCAGACGATTACGTTGAGATAGGTTTCGGTACCGGCTGCGTTAAGATTACCCCGGCACATGACCCCAACGACTTCCTTGTTGGACAGAGACATAACCTTGAGCAGATAAAGGTTATGAATGACGACGCGACTATGAATGCTCACGCTGGTAAGTATGAGGGAATGGACAGATACAGTTGCCGCAAGGCGCTCGTCGCTGACCTTGAGGAAGAGGGATATCTCGTTAAGACCGAACCTCACGACCATAATGTAGGAACCTGTTACCGCTGCGGAACTACCGTTGAGCCGCTCACCTCTGACCAGTGGTTCGTTAAAATGAAGCCCCTTGCAGAGCCTGCTATCGAGGCTGTTAAGAATGGCTCAATAAATTTTGTTCCCGAAAGATTCTCTAAGAATTACTTTAACTGGATGAATAATATTCTTGACTGGTGTATATCACGTCAGCTCTGGTGGGGTCACAGAATTCCCGCCTTCTACTGCGACGCATGCGGTCATATGGAGGTATCAAAGGAGGATATTACGAAATGTCCGAAATGTTCGGCGCCCGTCAGACAGGACGAGGACGTTCTTGATACCTGGTTTTCATCGGCTCTTTGGCCATTCTCAACACTCGGCTGGCCGGATAAAACGGAGGATCTTGAGAGATACTACCCAACAAGCACACTCGTTACCGGATATGATATTATTACTTTCTGGGTTTCCCGTATGATATTCTCGGGACTTGAGCATATTGGCGAGAAGCCATTCTCAACCGTATTTATTCACGGTCTTGTAAGAGACGCGCAGGGAAGAAAGATGTCAAAATCTCTTGGTAACGGAATTGATCCGCTTAAGATTATCGAGGAATTTGGCGCGGACGCGCTAAGATTTGCTCTTGCAACGGGTAACGCGCCCGGAAACGATATGCGCTTCTCCGACGAGAAGATTGAGGCGGCAAGAAACTTTGCAAACAAACTCTGGAACGCGTCGAGATTCGTTCTTATGAATCTTACCGAATCCGACGAAGAGCTTCTTAAGATGCCCGATGAATCAGAACTTACAATTGAGGATAAGTGGATTCTTTCAAGACTCAATAAGCTCATAAAAACCGTTACCGATAATATAGAAAATTACGAGGTAGGAGTTGCTCTCGGTGAGATTTATTCATTTACGTGGGACCTTTTCTGCGACTGGTATATAGAAATGGCGAAGAGCCGTACCTTTGAAACAGACACACCTGCGGCGCTTACGGCAAAGAGAGTTTTAGTATACGTTCTTACAAATATACTTAAGCTTCTTCATCCTTACATGCCCTTTATCACAGAGGAGATTTATCAGGCTCTGCCTCACAGCGACGAGTCGATAATGATATCCAATTATCCTTTATACTGCGAGACTATGAACTATGCCGAGGCTGAGGATGACGTTGACAGAATTATCACATGCATTACTCAGGTAAGAGCGCGCCGCGCCGAAATGAACGTTCCACCCTCAAAAAAGGCGAAACTCTACGTCGTAACGAAGTACGAAAATACCTTTAAGGCAACCGAGAAGATTCTCGAAAAGCTTGCGTCTGCCTCTGAGGTTATTCTTGCCGATAAATACGAGTCTGATGATGCGGTTATGATAGCCACCGATGCGGGAAGTCTTTACATTCCTCTTTCTGAAGTTATTGACTTTGAGAAGGAAAGAGCAAGACTCAACGCAGAAATGAAAAAGAACGACTCCGAAATTGAGAGAATAGAAAAGAAGCTTTCAAATGAAGGCTTTGTATCAAAGGCTCCCGCTGCGGTTATCGACGGCGAGCGCGCTAAGCTCAAAAAATATCTTGAAACTCGTGAGGCGCTTGCAACAGCTCTTGCAAAGCTTGGGTAATATAATGCAGAATGATAAATGCATAATGCAGAATGGAGAAATAAAAAATGCATAATGCAAAATGCAAAACACAAAACGGAGAAGCCGAAGAATTAAAAGTAGTCTTTTCGGGAAGCTATGCCGATGCCCCGCAAAATAGGGTCATCCGCATTCCCGAGGGAATAGAGGAGATAGCAGAAAATGCCTTTCGTGATTTTGAAAATCTCGAAGAGGTGTATTTTCCAAAAACTCTTAAGATAGTATCGATATGCGCTTTTGCCGGATGTAAGAATCTCAGACGGGTAGAAATGAATTTCGGACTTGAGGAGATTTCGGACGAGGCGTTCTCATCATGTCCTGCGCTCACCGGAATAGTCATGCCGGACAGCGTAAAGAGAGTGGGTGAGGGCGCTTTTGAAGCATGCGCATCCCTCACCCGTGTAAAGTTTTCCGAATCAATCCTCATGATAGGTGCGAGTGCCTTTGCCTATTGCTTTAACCTTATCGATATCACCGTGCCCGATAGCTGCATTCTTATAGAATTCAATGCTTTCGCATCATGCTTTTCGCTTGAGGCGATCAAGCTTTCGGATAATATGGGACTTCTTGACGAATCTCTTTTTGAAGGATGCCGTTCGCTCACAACCGTGGATATGCCGGCAAGGCTTACAAAAATAGGAAGACGTGTGTTTAAAGGCTGTACGTCTTTAAAATCACTGATACTTCCCGTCGGTGTCAGAAGCATCGGTTTTGATGCTTTTGCGGGTTGCTCTTCTCTTTCGAGAATCGCCATACCAAAGGGTGTTGCCGAAATAGAGGATGACGATGTTTTTTCTGCCTGTGATTCGCTTTCTGAGATATCTTACGGCGGAAGCCGTGAGGAGTGGGAGCTTTTGACTCACGGGAAAATTCTCACGGTAGAGAAGAGTGATTGCTCATTAGGCACTCCGAAAGTTATATTTCTTAGGCAAGAGTGAATAATTCAAACGCGCTCTGAATCCTTGTTTTTCAGAGCTTCGGCACTTATCTCTCTTGCAAAGTCCACACTTGGCTACGAGAGCCAAGCACCAAAATCAACTAAAAAATAAGGCACAGAGTCTTAGAATTTTCGGGAGAGTAATTTTTCGAAGGCCGAGGTTAAAATTTGAGATAATATGCGGATTTTATAAGAATTTTTACCGATGAAATTCAAAAAAATGACCTCTTTAAAACGTGTTCGAATTATTTACTCTTGCCTAACCTGAAGGATAAAGAATAATGAAGTATAAATGCCTTGTGCTTGACCACGATGATACGGTGGTGAGCAGTACCGCAGAAATTCATTTCCCATGCTTTGTTGAATATCTTAAAATAACAAGGCCCCGCCTCGTTTGTGAGTGGGACCTTGAAACATATCTTATAAAGAACTTTCATCCCGGTATAACGTCTATTCTTCGGGATGAGCTCGGAATGGATGATGCCGAGATGAAAAGAGAAATTGAGTTCTGGGCGGCGTACGTTGAAAACCACATTCCGACAGCATATGCGGGAATTGGAGATATAATCGGTGAATTTCGCGCACGGGGTGGCATCATTGCAGTTGATTCGCATTCTCTTATGAAATATATAAAGAGGGATTTTGAATATAATAAGCTTCCGCAGGCGGATATAATCTACTCATGGGACCTGCCCGACGAGCAGCGCAAGCCAAGCCCGTATACTCTTTTTGACCTTATGAAAAGATACGGTCTTTCAAGGGAAGAGATAATCGTCGTTGACGATCTTAAGCCGGGTTACGATATGGCGCGCGGCGCCGGAGTTGACTTCGCGGCGGCAGGATGGGCGTACGACGTGTCCGAAATAGAAGAATTTATGAGAAAAAATTGCGATTATTATCTGAAGGACGTCTCTCAGCTCCATGAAATTCTCTTTTCGTGAAGCTCGATTTCGCGTTTTACCCTGTCAGCATATGTGACAAATGAGCTTGGTGAAAAGATTAATGACGAGAACATTTTGTCTCCAAAGTGGGCGGGCATTACCGACGTTTTCTTCTCAACTACGTAGTTTATTTCACGAGGAGCGGGAGTGAAAATTAACACGGGTATCACCGATTTTTCGTTTTTTTCGCAATAATCCCTAATCTCATCGGGAACCTCAAGCTTCGGAAGAATTTTTACCGAGCGGCGCGAGGTGGCTGAAAACCCTGAGTTTTCTGTTACTTTGTATCTTCCTCTGATATGAAGAAATCCCCCGAGCGTAAAGAGTGCCTTTGAGTAGGTAACGAAAAATTCCTCGGAGGCGAAATGAAGATATTTGAATCTGCTTTTTCCGTTAATAAATCTTATTAAATAAAGTCTGTTGCCAAGCTCGACCGAAAAGTCGGGCTTTTTTGACAGTCTGAAAAATGAGGAGATGGGTAAGCGGTAAAAGCGAATATTAGCGCCGCAATCGCCTTTAAGTTTAAGAATCTTGCGCACACCATTGATTCTTTTTGAAATAACGGATGCAGCGTTGAGAATTACGACTGCGATAACGATATAAAGTATTGTTTCAAAAAATCCCAATTTCATCACCTCACACGTTAGCCTTCAATATCGGAGAGCCAGAGCCCGCGCCATCTTCGAAGACCGATTATCGTTGACGGAATTTTTGCTGTGAGTATTACAGCTGCCGCGATGGCGTATCCAAAGACAAGTCCGAAATTATTTATAAAGGAGAGAGGACAGATGAGGAATCCCGTAAGCCACTCCTCACACGCAAGAAGGAATCTTATGTTCGTTTTCGGAAATTTGATAAGCGTCATAAGAAAGAGGGGGAGAATCGCAATAAGCGATTCGGCAATATCAGCCGCAGCGTAACGCTTGGAATAGATACGTATCCCGTTTTTTATGGTATAAAGTCCGTCGGTTTCTTTAATTAAGTACTCGTAACGCTCGTTATCAAACACCGTCGATATAACTGAGAATATGGAGAAAACAACGCAAGATGCGCAAAGTGAGAGATTATTTTCAAACTCGGTATATTTTTCGTTATCGGTTACGGGGCTGTAGACGGGGAATCTGCTTTCGAACCGCATATGAAACTCCGAGTATATCATTCGCATAAATGCTTCGGCTAAAAAGAAAAGCAAAAAGGAAATAAGCAGCCATAAAAACAACCGCAATATGCCGCGTATATAAATTTTCAAAGTGCCATCTCCCTTCGTTTGTCTGCGTGTAATTATATTTTAACATATGTCACTGCGTATTTCAATAGATTTCTATTAAAGAAATTATATTTAAAATTTCAAAAAGAAGTTGATTTGGTGCCGAGGTTTTCACTGGGAGAGAAATTTCACATTGCAAACCTCTTCACGAAGGACTATATTAGAATGGTTTACAGTCATACCGACAGAATTATAGTTATAGGAATGATGCCTGTTATTGGAACTCTTAAGCTTGAGGCAGGCAAGGAACTTGCAGCGGAGTACTTTCTTGAGCGCCGAGAGCTTGGCTGCATCAATATCGGCGGCAAGGGTATTATCACCGTTGACGGTGAGATATACGAGATGAATCCCCGCGACGGTATTATATCGGTAAGGGACATAATGCCGTAAATCCCGAAACGTTTCCGTATCAGGAAATTAACCCGTCGGCAATTCCTGAGCGTATGGCATATTCTCTTATTTGGCTTGATGCGCGCTGCCAGGGCGAAAATTACGGTGAAAAAGCAAAGGACTTTATTAAAGAGCCCTACCTCTGGCTCGCAAAACCTTTCAAATAAAAAAACGGCTCTGCCGTTTTTTTATTATCTTACTGCGCTTTGAAAGGCGACTGCTTTACCCATAATTTTGATTTTACCAAGCTCCTCGTGTATATAGACGAATGGCGCGTACTTCGGGTTTTCGGGGGAGAGTATAAGCTTCTCTTCGTCGGGATAGTAGTATACTCGTTTTAGGGTTGCCTTATCGTCTATTATTACCGCAGCAATTTCGCCGTTACCGACGGTTTTTTGCTTTTTGATAAAAACGACGTCTCCGTCGTAGATTCTCGCGCCAACCATTGAGTCACCGCTTGCCCTGAGGCAAAAATCTGCGTCAATACCTGAGCTTACGAAATCGACGTATTCGTCACCGTCGTAAATAGGCTCGCCATGCGATACCGAGCCTATCATTTTCACTCTTTTAGCCGTGTGCGGCTTTATATCCTCGGCGTGAGAGTCGGCACTTTCCCATCCCATAAGCATGGACGGAGTGACAGAGAGAATCTCTGCAAGCTTTTCTATTTTTTCATGCGGTATATTTGAAATTATGCCGTTTTCATATCTGTGGATAGTCTGCTTGCTCGTTCCGAGAGCTTCGGCAACGTCGTCAAGCGTAAGCTTTCTTTGCTTTCTTAATTCTCTTATTTTATTGGCAATCATAAAAACACCTCGCAATTTGTCGCATACGCAAATATATTGTAGCACAGTGTCACCTGAAATGCAATAGTTTCTCTAAATTTTTAGATAAATCACTTGACAGGTGACTTTTTTCATGTTAAAATAGTCACGTAACGGGTTACTTTTGACTAAAAAAGTCACCTAGTAAGTAACGAAAGGAGTAAAAAATGTACAGGACGTACGACTCGAAAAACGGTATAAGACCAAGAATATACCGAAATCCGAGTGAAATAAAGAAGGACATTAAAAAAATCGGCATTGAGATTGACGAAACTCTATCTATGATTAATATAAGGTCATTGCTCATTGACATTTTATCGGAGGATAATTCGGAATCTCCCGAAAGTCTGATACCCGATCTTGAGGAAGCGATTAACGATGCTAAGGTGGCTCTCGCTAAGCTTCGCGGGCTGAAAGAGGAGCTTTGTATGCTCGAGGAGGAGCTGGAGGAGACGCGATGCAAAGTTGGAAGCAATTAAACACGCTTGACGCACTCGTGGTGGCTCTGTGCCGTGACTTTGCGCGGCGGCACATTGCAATATGCGAGGGATTTGTGTCAAAAAGAATTCTGACAGAGTATAAATACCTTAATACGTGTATATTCGAGGCTGTATGTGAGATAGTTGGAGAATTTGATGCAAAAGCATACATAGAAGAGATAGGAAGCATGACGGGGTATGCAAAAAGCAAATTTGCTTATCGAATGTCTGAGGGAACCTATAAATCATACAAAAGGAATATTACTCATAATATAGCGAAAAAGCTTCATCTATCGGATTAAAGTATACTTATACGTATTTTTTATAAAAAAATCTGTCACGGTACAAACAGCGACAATATTTTACTTTCCCCTGATGCTATACTTATAGTTGAAAACGAAAACGGAGGAATTGTAAATGCAAAACGGAGTAAAATTTTCCGAAAAGGATAGAGTGCTCACGGCTCATCTTTCGGGGGAGATAGACCATCATTCGGCAAAAGACGAGAGGGAAGAGATAGACGCTATGCTTTTTAAGGTGAAGCCTGCCCGTCTTACACTTGATTTTTCGGGGGTAAAGTTTATGGATTCCTCCGGAATAGGAATGATAATAGGACGTGCGGACGTTTGCCGAGGCGTTGGATGCTCGATGCGTGTCTCGGGACTTTCGCCGAGTCTTAAAAAGCTCGTAAAGCTTGCCGGTGTTGAAAAGCTCGGATGCATAGAACTTGAATAAGAAAGAGAAGGATTAATATAATGAAGAAAATTCTTAACGAAATGAAATTACGTCTGCCTGCCAAAAGCGTTAACGAGGGCGTATGCCGCGCGGTTATATCTGCATTCGCGGCAGAGCTCAATCCGACGGTGGAGGAGCTTGGCGACCTTAGATGTGCCGTCAGCGAGGCGGTAACTAATGCTATAGTTCACGGATACCGTGACAGCGAGGATAAAGACAATTCCTTTATATACATATCGGTTCGCCTTTATGAAGAACGTGAGATAAGCGTCGAGGTGTCGGACAACGGCTGCGGCATAGAGGATGTCCGCCTTGCAATGAGCCCGGCGTTTACAACGGGTGGCTCTGAAGAGCGGTGCGGTATGGGATTTCTCGTAATGGAGAGCTTTACTGATTCTCTGTCGGTAAAAAGCAAGCTCGGACGGGGCACTACCGTCCTTATGAGGAAAATACTTAAATCCTGAAGGAAAATATGAAAACTGAAGAACGCAGCATATACGACAAGAATCTTGATTTAATCAAGCGCTTTCGCGAGGGTGATTGCGAGGCGGGTGAGGAGCTTGCATCTCTTAACAAGCCGCTTATATATAACATAGCAGGCAGATTTTCGGGTAGGGGAGTTGATATGGATGAGCTTGTCGAAATGGGAACAATCGGACTTGTAAAAGCCATCAACACCTTCGATTTTTCACGCGAATGCGCATTTTCCACTTATGCAGTGCCTTTGATTTTCGGTGAGATACGCAGATTTTTGCGTGACGATGGGATGATAAAGGTTTCAAGAGAGAACAAGAAGCTTTCCGCACTTATTAACGCTGAGAGGGATAGAAGACTAACAGCGGGAGAGGATGCGGGAATTGCCTCTATTGCGGAGGGTCTCGGCGTATCGGCACAGGATGCGGCGGCAGCACTTTTTTCAACCTCTCCCATTCGTTCGCTTGAGGAGGCGGCGTATGAGGATGAGGAATCTATCACCCTAGGTGCAACTATCGCTGATGAGGACGCGCCAAGCAAGGAGTTTGATAAGCTCGCTTTGAAGCTTGCCATAGAAAAACTTTGCGATACCGAGCGTAAGATAATAATTCTACGGTATTTCAGAGATTATTCGCAAGCCGAAACCGCAAGAATTTTAGGACTCACTCAAGTGAAAATATCAAGGGAAGAGAAGAAAATACTCTCAAGACTGCGAGGTGAGCTTGGTTAACTTATGACATTTGTTAACAAATTGTGAAATATTAGGAAAACTATTGATTTTTTTTTTAGGTTGGTATAGAATATAACCATGACAATTAGCACTCAAAAACAAAGAGTGCTAAAATCAGTAAATAGTACGGAGGAATATGTTTATGAAACTCAGACCCCTTCTTGATAAGGTTGTTCTCAAAAAGGTTGAGGCAAACGAAACCACTAAGGCGGGAATTATCCTTCCCGATTCCGCCAAGGAAAAGCCGGAGGTTTCTGTTATCGTCGCTGTCGGACCCGGCGGAATAGTTGACGGTAAAGAGGTTATTATGACACTTAAAGAAGGCGAGCAGGTTATAACCGGTAAATATACCGGAACTCAGGTAAAGCTTGAGGGTGTTGAATACACTATCGTAAGCCAGGCTGATATACTTGCCGTAGTAGAGTAATTTACTCTTATTAAAAAGTTTATTTAAGGAGATATTTTATAATGGCAAAGGAAATTCTTTATGGAACGGAAGCAAGAGCCGCTCTTCTTCGCGGTGTTGATAAGCTTGCCGATACCGTTAAAATCACACTTGGCCCCAAGGGCAGAAACGTAGTACTTGACAAAAAGTTCGGAGCACCCCTTATCACTAACGACGGTGTTACGATTGCAAAGGAAATCGAGCTTGAATGCGCTGCTGAAAACATGGGCGCTCAGCTTGTTCGCGAGGTTGCTACAAAGACTAACGACGCAGCAGGTGACGGAACGACGACCGCAACCCTTCTCGCTCAGGCTCTTATTCACGAGGGTATGAAGAATGTTGCTGCAGGCGCAAACCCCATGGTTCTCAGAAAGGGTATCTTCAAGGCTGTTGACGCGGCTATCGAGGAGCTTAAAAAACAGTCAAAGACTGTTAACGGAAGAGACGATATTGCAAGAGTCGGTGCAGTTTCCGCAAGCGACGATGCTATTGGAAATCTTATAGCGGACGCTATGGATAAGGTAACCGCTGACGGTGTTATTACCGTTGAGGAATCTAAGAGTGCCGAGACCTACAGCGAGGTTGTTGAAGGTATGCAGTTTGACCGCGGATACCTCTCACCTTATATGGTAACAGACACCGATAAGATGGAAGCTGTACTTGATGACTGCCTCATTCTTATCACAGACAAGAAAATTTCAAATATTCAGGAGATTCTTCCCCTTCTTGAGCAGATCGTTCAGTCGGGCAAGAAGCTTCTTATAGTTGCCGAGGACGTAGAGGGCGAAGCTCTTACTACTCTCGTTCTTAACAAGCTTCGCGGAACCTTCACCGTCGTTGCGGTTAAGGCTCCCGGATTCGGTGACAGACGCAAGGAAATGCTTCGTGATATCGCAATCCTTACAGGCGGCGAGGTTATCACGAGTGAGCTTGGTCTTGAGCTTAAGGATGCAAGCGTTGCTCAGCTCGGCCGCGCAAGACAGGTTAAGGTAACTAAGGAAAACACAATAATTGTTGACGGAGCAGGTGATAAGCAGGCTATCGCCGAGAGAGTCGGACAGATTCGTGCGGCTATTGAGACTACTACCTCAGAGTTTGACAAAGAAAAGCTCCTTGAGCGTCTTGCAAAGCTCGCAGGCGGAGTTGCAGTTATTAAGGTCGGCGCTGCAACCGAGGTTGAAATGAAGGAAAAGAAACTTCGCATTGAGGATGCTCTTAACGCTACCAAGGCCGCTGTTGAAGAGGGTATCGTTGCTGGCGGTGGTGTTGCTCTTGTGAACGTAATGAACGCTGTTGACGCTGTTGTAGCATCCCTTGAGGGTGACGAAAAGACGGGTGCAACTATCGTTCTTAAATCACTTTCAGCTCCCATGAAGCAGATTGCCGATAACGCGGGTCTTGACGGTTCCGTAATTATCTCCAAGATTCGTGAATCGGGCAAGGTTGGATATGGCTTTGATGCATATAGCGAGGAGTATTGCGATATGCTTGAACGCGGTATTGTTGACCCTGCAAAGGTTACACGCTCCGCGCTTCAGAACGCTGCTTCAATTGCATCTACCGTTCTTACAACCGAGTCGGTAGTATTCGATAAGAAGGAAGATAAGCCCGCAATGCCTCAGGCACCCGCAGGCATGGACGGAATGTATTAATTTCGGATAAAGCTAAAATAAAAATAATTTTCGGGCTGTCTCAAATTTTTGTTTGCGACAGCCCTTTTTCTTCACACGGGGGTATACATTATGATTGATTACACCAGAGCCGCGATAGAAAAAACCGTTAGCGACTTAAAGGTGTTTGCCTTTAGATTCAATATTGCGACGGAAATTTTTTCTATACTCTATCTGCTTTACGCCATAATCGTTGGCGGCGGATATCTTATAGCCAATATAATTTTAGCGGTTTTATCTCTGTCTTATCTTATATTTTACATAATAACTCAGAACAATCCCAAGGCGAAGTCTGCACGTATTTTAACGAAGACGGCTTATAAATGGATTAAGCTCGGAGTAAGGGCGTTTACCCTTGGCGTTACCGTTTACGGAATCTACATTGCCACTGAGCACGTGACTCTCCTTTCGGTAGTCATGGCTTCGGCTATGGTAATAAGCTGGACGTTGAATCTAATTCTTACTCTTTGTATAAATTATTTTTCTTCTAAAGCGAAGTTTATTATAGCGGCAATAGAGGCTGATTTTGAGAATATGATGCGTCCTGTTGAAAAGGTCGGAAACTTTATAAAAAAGGTTCGCGGTCAGGAAATCGAGGAGAAACCCGCGCCCGATAAGACGAGAATTCTGCTTGAGAGTACGGTATATGAATACCGTGAGAGAAAGAAGGCTGAGAAGGCTGAAAAAATTAAGGAAAGACAAATAAAAATAGAAGAGGCGATAAAGGAAAGAAAGTTCCGTAAGATAAAAGAGAGGGAAGAAAAAGAGGCTTTGCATTATAACGCAAAAGCAAAAAAAGATAATAACTCAGAAGAAAAAAACGGGGAATAGTAAGACAAAAGCTGTCTTTTTGTGACATCTGCATGAAAAATGCAAAATAAAATTTTTCCTTTGTGCATTTTGCCCATTACATTTTTTTAGTGAAATGTGGTAAAATATTAATAGAATATTTTTTACTCAGAGGTAAGGGATATGTACTGCATAGGCGATAGGATCGTATATGGCGCAAACGGAATAATGGAGATAGTTGACATCAGGGAAGAAAGTATAGGAGACACTCGGCGTATGTATTACGTTCTTCGCGATGTGAGGACTAATGTTTCCACGCAAACATACGTTCCAACCGATAATGAAAAGCTTGTCGGAACGATGCGTCCTCTTCTCACAAGGGATGAGATTATGGATATGATATCGCGTATGAATACTATTCCGGAGGCTGAGTGGATTGACAATAACAGAGTCCGTACCGAATTTTTCCGCGATGTAATAGACTCAGCGGATACCGAAGGTATGATATCTATTACCAAAGCTATAAGCGCAAATAGAATCAAGCGGCAGAAAGAAGGAAAAAAGAATTTTCTTGCAGATGAAAATTTCATGAGAAAAGCGGAAAAAATGCTTTGCGCGGAATTTTCCGAGGTGCTTGGAATTCCCGAAAATGAAATCGGAGATTTTATTTTAAAGCATTCAAATTAATACGTAGCATAGAAGTGTGCATTTTTCTTGCTTTTTATACAAAAAACGGCTCATTGCAGAGCCGTTTTTTTGT
>JAZSGJ010000081.1:0-12008 GCA_045532675.1 Eubacteriales bacterium
CAATGCTATGATAAATGAGCAACTTAAACAACAGGTTATGGAAGATATTGTTCTTTTATGGCTTATTGGTGTTAAGGTGGTTTTGGTTCATGGCGGTGGTCCTGAAATTAACGAGCTAATGAATAAGCTTGGTAAAAAGGCCGAGTTTGTTGACGGCCTTCGCGTTACCGATAAGGAAACGGTTGACATTGTTCAAATGGTGCTTGCAGGCAAGGTTAATAAAACACTTGTAAACCTTCTTGAAATGAAGGGCGGCAAGGCTATGGGAATTTCGGGTATGGACGGTCGACTAATTGAGTCCGAAATCAAGGACGAAAGACTGGGTTACGTTGGCAAAATAACCAAGGTACATATCACCCCCGTACTCGATTTGTTAGAAAAAGGTTATATTCCCGTTATTTCAACCATTGGTTGCGATAAGCAGGGTAATGCCTATAATATTAACGGTGATACTGCGGCCGCTTTTGTTGCAGGGGCTTTGGGCGCACAGCGTCTTATTATGATGACCGATATTGACGGCATTTTGCGTGATAAAGATGACCCAAGCACAATTATTCCCCACCTTACAATCGAAGAAATCGAGCAGCTCAAAGGCGAGGGCATAATTTCGGGCGGAATGATACCCAAGGTTGATTGCTGTATCGAGGCTATTCACAAGGGCGTTAAAAACGTTGTTATTATGGACGGACGCGTACCGCATTCAATCCTTATGGAACTTTTGACCGATGAGGGTGCCGGTACAATGGTGAGTGAGAAATGATTGATATAATTTCTACAGATAAGCAATACGTTGCAAATACATACGCCCGCTTTCCCATTGAGTTGGTTTCGGGCAAGGGCTCGGTCGTTGTTGACAGTACCGGAAAGGAATATATCGATCTCGGCTCGGGAATTGCGGTAACAAGCTTTGGAATTGCCGATGATGAATGGGTAAGCGCCGTAACCGAACAACTGAATAAGTTGCAACACACCTCTAATCTATATTATACCGAACCGTGCGCAGCACTTGCGAAAATTCTTTGCGAAAGAACGGGAATGAAGAAGGTATTCTTCTCGAATTCGGGAGCAGAATCCAACGAATGTGCAATAAAAGCTGCAAGAAAATACGCCACCGATAAAAAAGGGGACGATTGCTATACGGTCATCACCCTTGAAAACAGCTTTCATGGAAGAACTCTGACAACACTTGCGGCAACCGGGCAGGAGCACTATCACGAGTTGTTTCAACCCTTAACACCCGGATTTATACACACCCCCGCCGAGGATGTGGAAAACCTGAAAAAGCTTGTATCTGAAAACAAGATAGCCGCAATTATGATAGAATGTGTGCAGGGCGAGGGTGGTGTAAATACACTGTCTGACCGATATGTTAAAGCCGTTGCAGAAATCTGTAAAAAAGAAGACGTGCTTTTGATCGTTGATGAGGTACAGACGGGCAATGGAAGAACTGGAGAACTGTACGCCTATATGAACTACGGCATAACACCTGATATCGTTTCAACGGCAAAAGGTATCGGAGGCGGTCTTCCTCTCGGTGCCTGTATGCTTGGCGAAAAGGTAGAAAACGTACTGAAATTCGGTGATCACGGCTCGACCTTCGGAGCAAACCCCGTATGCTGCTCAGGAGCTATCAGCATCCTTAACAGGATCGACGATGCGCTTCTTGAGGAAGTAAAGCGGAAAAGTAGCTTTATATTTGATTCGTTCCGTGGCTGTAAGGGTGTTAAAAGCGTTTCGGGAATGGGACTTATGATAGGGATCGAGACCGAAAAGCCGGCATCGGAAATAGTCAAAGCTTGTATGGAAAAAGGCGTACTCTGTCTTACGGCAAAAAACAAAGTCCGCTTGTTGCCTGCACTCAATATTCCTTTTGATTTGCTCGCTAAAGCAATCAATGTGATAAAGGAAGTTTTGAAAGTGTAAATATATTCGGCGGAACGGGATTTTGCATGTCAAATAATGATGAGAAAAAAAGAGAAAGCGACTGGAGCTACGGTCGAGCCACGAAGAATTTTACGAAAGATACCGCGGTCTTGCGCACGCGTTTCTTGACAACCCTGCATTTATGGGCTTTTGTTATACTCAGCTTACGGATATAGAGCAAGAGCAAAAAGGACTTTTCACCTACGTGAGCAGAAAACCGAAATTTGACGTTAATATCCTAAAAGAGATAAATTCAAAAAAAGCAACAACAGAGGATTGATATTTTTCCATATATAAAAAGGATGTCTCAAACGAAAAATTTTAGACATCCCTTTTTATTTTAATTTTCGGTCTTTTTCGGTTTTACAAAATGCGACCAGTCCCTTTTGCAGAATCTATAGGTTTACTTAGTCATTTTTTCCTGCTTAACCTTGTGGTCGATTATGTGACGGGAAGCAAGCTCGCGATGAACGTCCTCAACGGTTATTCCCATCTCGGTCATAAGCACCATAACGTGGTATGCGAGATCAGCAATCTCGTATACGGTTTCCTTTTTATCGTCAGCCTTACCTGCGATTATAACCTCGGTGCACTCCTCGCCGACCTTCTTAAGAATTTTATCGATTCCCTTCTCAAAAAGATAGGTCGTGTATGAGCCCTCCGGCATCTTTGCTTTTCTGTCACGGAGAAGATTATAAAGACCTTCAAGAGAAAATTGGCCGAGCTCGGCGCTCTGATATACCGGCTTTGTAAAGCATGAGTTACTGCCCGTATGGCATGCGGGACCGTCCTTTTCAACTACAACCGTCAGCGCGTCGTTATCGCAGTCGGCTATTATCGAAACTATGTGCTGATAATTTCCGCTGGTTTCACCCTTAAGCCAAAGCTCACCGCGTGAGCGGCTGTAAAAACAGGTGAGCCCTTTTTCCATAGATATTTTCAGGCTTTCCTTGTTCATATATGCCACTGTAAGCACGTCCTTGGTTATAGAATCAACGACTACCGTCGGAATGAGTCCTTGCGAGTCAAATTTAAGTTCATCAATATTAAGCATAGTTTTTCTCCTTATTACATTCTGACCGTTATGCCCTCAGCGAGCATCTTAGCCTTTAAATCCATAATTTCAACCTCTCCGAAATGAAATATCGAAGCGGCAAGTCCCGCATCCATATCGGGTATAGCGTGAAACAGCTTTATAAAATCGTCGGCAGAGCCAGCGCCGCCCGATGCGATAACCGGGACGCTTACGGCGTCTCTTACCGCTCTGAGCATTTCTATATCAAATCCACGCTTCACTCCGTCTGTATCTATCGAATTAACGACTACCTCGCCGGCACCCATTTCAACGCACCGTTTTATCCAAGAGATAGCCTCCATTCCCGTATCCTCACGGCCGCCCTTTGCAAAAACGCGGAACTCCCCGTTAACGCGCTTAACGTCTGCTGAAATAACAACGCACTGATTTCCGTATTTTCTTGCCGCCTCACGTATCAGCGACGGATTTCTTATCGCGCCGGAATTTACACTCACTTTATCCGCGCCGCATTTAAGCACCCTGTCAAAATCGTCAACAGTGTTTATTCCTCCGCCAACTGTGAGCGGAATAAATATAGTCCTTGCCACCTCGGTAAGTATATCGGTGAAAAGAGCTCTTCCCTCGTGTGATGCCGTTATATCGTAGAATACGAGCTCGTCCGCACCCGAATCGTAATAATGCTTTGCAAGCTTCACGGGAGAGGATACGTCCGCAAGCCCAAGGAAATTAACACCCTTGACCACCCTGCCGTCCTTAACGTCAAGGCAAGGAATAATTCTCTTAGTTATCATATTTTTGTGCTACCTTTATCGCCTCTTCAAGTTCTATTGCGCCGGTATAATAAGCTTTTCCTATTATTGCACCGTAAATTTTCATTTTTGCAAGCTCATCAACATCCGAAAGAGTTGACACGCCCCCGGATGCAACTATGTCCACGGAGTATTTTTCAGAAAGTGCCTTATACATTTCAAGGTTGGTTCCGCGCATTGTTCCATCCTTTGAAATATCTGTGCAGATTACCGTTTTCACACCGATATTCTGCATTTTTTCAAAAAACTCGTCAAGCGTATACTGCGACTTTTCCACCCAGCCTTTTATTGCTATGTAACCGTCCTTAACGTCAGCTCCGACGGCTATTTTCTCTCCGTACGCCGCGACCGCCTCGCCAAGAAATTTCTCATCGGTTACAGCCGCCGTTCCGAGTATTGCGCGGGATACGCCGCAGTCAAAGTATTTTTTCAGGGTTTCAGTCGAGCGTATACCGCCGCCAACCTCAACGAAAAGTCCGCTCTCTTCAGTAATTTTTTTTACAATAGCGAGATTGGGAGCCGTACCGTCCTTAGCGCCCTCAAGGTCTACCACGTGTATAAATTTCGCGCCTTTCTTCTTGAAGTCAAGCGCTATCTCGACAGGATTTTCACTGTAAACGGTCATCTCTCTGTAATCGCCCTTATAAAGACGCACAGCCTTTTCATCAAACAAATCTATCGCGGGAAATATTTTCATTTTAGTTGTCCTTTATAATTTACCATTCGGCAAAAGCCTTTAAAATCGAAAGTCCTACGTCTCCGCTTTTTTCGGGATGAAACTGAGTTCCCGACACGTTACCGAGAGCAACGGCAGCTGTAAGAGGCGCGCCGTATTCTGTGCTTGCAAGCAGACTTTCATCACATCCCGAAGCAAAGTAGGAATGAACGAAATAAACGTAATCGTTTTCCTTAACGTATTTAAGAATCGGATGCTCTTTTACTATATGCAACGAGTTCCAGCCTATATGAGGTATTTTAAGCTCGCTTGGAATCACACCGTCCATTGCTATAACGTTACCCTTAAGAAGTCCGAGGCCTTCATGCTGCCCGTATTCAAAGCTGCGTTCAAAAAGCATCTGCATGCCAAGACATATACCGAATATTTTTTTACCGCCCCTGACCTCGTCGATAACAATTTTGTCAAGTCCCGATTCCGAAAGCTTTTTCTTCGCGTCCTCGAAAGCGCCGACCCCCGGAAGAATGATTTTATCCGCGCGCTTTATTTCTTGTGCATCACCCGTGACCACGCACTCCGCGCCTATCGCGCGAAGAGATGAGGTAAGCGAAAAGAGATTTCCGACACCGTAATCTATTACAGCTATCATTAAATAACTCCTTTGGTAGAGGGAAGCTCGTCCGCAAATTTTTCGTCAAGCGCCGTTGCGAATGAGATGGAACGCGCTACCGATTTAAACGCGCCCTCTATTATGTGATGGGAATTTGTTCCCGCAAGCTGTCTTATGTGAAGAGTAATTTTCGCTTCGCGCACAAATGCCTTAAAGAATTCCTCGCAAAGCTCGGTATCAAAATCCCCTACTCTGTATGATGGAATATCAAGAGCGTATCCGAGAAAATCCCTTCCCGAAATATCAACGGCAGAAAGAATACGCGCCTCATCCATCGGAAGAATTTTATCACCGTAGCGTTTTATGCCCTTCTTGTCTCCAATAGCTTCAAAAAATGCCTTTCCGAGACATATTCCAACGTCCTCAACGGTATGATGATAATCAACGTTAGTATCTCCTACGCACTTAACCGCGAGGTCGTAATGCGCGTGCTTTGCAAAAAGAGTCAACATATGGTCAAGAAAACCGCAACCCGTGTCAATATTCGACACGCCTGCACCGTCAAGCGCAAGCTTCAGTTCAATATTTGTTTCCGCGGTCTTTCTTTTAATTTCGGATACTCTCATTTTTCTTTCTCCTTTAGAATTTTCTTTATTGCAAGAAGAAGCGAATCCATATTTTCGCGTGTTCCAACGGTTATCCTGTTATAATCCTTTATTCTGTCCTTTTTAAAATGACGGACGAGGATTCCGTTTTCCTTAAGCTTTAAATAAAGCTCCTCACCCGATATATCGGGGGATTTTGCGAAAAGGAAATTTGCCTTTGACGGAAGAACCGAAAAACCGAGCGAGATAAGCTTATCTCTCGTATATTCCCTGTTCTCTTCGATAACCTTACAGTTGTCCATATAATAGAAATTATCCTTAAGCGCCGCGATACCCGCCGCCGACGTCATTCTGTTGACGTTATAAGGATTTGTAGAAAACTTAATAGTGTTCATATCGGCAATCAATTCGGGGTTTGCGATACCGAATCCAAGACGGGCTCCCGCCATGGAACGGGATTTGGAGAAGGTCATCGTAACTATAAGATTGTCGTATTTGTTTACAAGCTTTACAGCGCTTTCCGCGCCGAAATCAACGTACGCCTCGTCAATGATAACGACGTTTTCGGGGTTTGATTTTACGATTTCCTCAATCTCCGAAAGAGGAAGCGCAATACCTGTAGGCGCGTTGGGATTTGCTATCACTATGTTCTCCCCTATGCCTATGTAATCCTTGTAATTAACGGTAAAATCATCTGCGAGCGGTATCTCCTCATAAGGAATGCCGTTAAGCTCGGCAAACACGGGATAAAAGCCGTAGGTTATGTCGGGAAAAACAATTGAATGGTTTTTATCGCAAAACGCCATAAAGGCAAAATTCAGAATTTCATCCGACCCGTTCGTCATGAGCACCATATCCTTACCTACACCGTAAAGCTTGGCGCAAGCTTCTGTAAGACGTGCCGATTCGGGATCTGAATAGAGCATAAGCTCGCACGCCTCGGCACTTACAGCTTCAACAACAGACTTTGATGGCGGAAACGGAGACTCGTTGGTGTTAAGCTTTATGTATTTTTTATCCTTCGGTTGCTCACCCGGAACATATGCATCAAGCGACGAATATTTTTCACTGAAAAATCTGGACATTTTAATTTTTCCTTTTAATCTTCAAATCGAACCGTAGCGCTTTTTGCGTGCGCGTCAAGTCCTTCTTTTTTTGCAAAATAGGCAACCTTATCGGCGACCTTCAAAAGCGCGTCTTTTGTGTAGTAGGTAAATTGCGATTTCTTAACGAAGTCATCAACGCTGAGCGGGGAGGAAAATCTTGCCGTTCCGCTTGTCGGAAGCGTGTGGTTCGGACCCGCAAAATAATCTCCGAGCGCCTCCGGACAATTCTTGCCCATAAAAATCGAACCTGCGTGTTTTATTTTATCAAGATAATCAAACGGATTGTCAACGCAAAGCTCAAGATGCTCCGGAGCTATCTCGTTTGCAATATCAATTGCAAGCAAAAGATTGTTTTCCGCCACAATTATCTTGCCGTTATTATCAATCGAATATCTTGCTATCTCACATCTCGGAAGCTCGGGAATCTGTCTTTCAAGCTCATAGCTTACGCGAGAAGCAAAACCGTAGCTGTCTGTCACAAGAACGGCGCTTGCCATCCTGTCATGCTCAGCCTGAGAAAGAAGGTCTGCCGCAATATGCTTTGGATTGCAGGTTGAATCGGCAACCACAAGAATCTCTGACGGTCCCGCTATCATATCTATCGAAACCTTGCCGAAAACCTGCTTTTTCGCTTCTGCCACGTATGCGTTTCCGGGGCCGACTATCTTATCTACCTTAGGAATAGACTCGGTTCCGTATGCCAATGCGGCAACCGCCTGAGCGCCCCCCATTTTAAATATTCTGTCAACACCGGCTATTTTTGCAGCTGCAAGTATAACCGGATTTATCTTACCGTCCTTCGTCGGCGGTGTAACCATTACTATTTCGCGGCATCCGGCAATTTTTGCGGGAATGGAATCCATAAGCACGGTAGATGGGTAGGCCGCCGTTCCGCCCGGAACGTAAAGCCCGACCTTTTCTATAGGCATAATCTTCTGACCGATTACGACGCCGTCCTTTTCATTTATTACAAAGCTGTTTCTGACCTGCCTTTTATGAAACTCTCGGATATTCTCAGCCGCTTCTCTGATTATTTCGACAAATTCTTTGTCAACCGACAAAAAAGCATCGTTAATTTCATCTTCGGTTACCTCAAGTGATGAAAGCTTTGCCTTATCGAATTTCTCCGCATATTCAAAAAGAGCTGTGTCACCGTTCTTTATAACGTTTGCAATTATTTCGGAAACCACGCCCTCAACGTTTGACGATATGTTTTCCCTTGAAAAAATCTCGCTGTTTGCTACCTCTCCGTACTTGTAGATTTTAATCATTTTGCTCTATCTCACTTTTCATGCACTCTATTATTTTTTCAATTTCACGGGTTTTAAATTTGAAGCTCGCTCTGTTAGCTATAAGACGCGCACTTATCGGTGCTATCGTTTCAAACACCTCAAGATTGTTTTCTCTGAGCGTCGTCCCCGTCTCGACTATATCAACTATAACGTCCGAAAGCCCGAGTATTGGAGCAATTTCTATAGAACCGTTAAGTTTAATAATATCAATATCACGGCACTTTGAAGCATAATGCTGCTTTGCTATATTCTCAAATTTCGTGGCGACCTTAAGAGTTCTCGTATTGTCGTCAAAGAAATCGCGCTTAGCGGCAACAGCCATTCGGCACTTGCCTATATTCAAATCAAGAAGCTCGTAAATTTCCGGTTCGTACTCGAGGAGTATATCCTTCCCGGCAACGCCGATATCAGCGGCACCGCGCTCAACGTAAATAGAGACGTCAGACGGCTTAACCCAGAAATATCTGACACCGGTCTCCTCGTTTTCAAATATAAGCTTACGGTTATTCTCTTTTATAGACGGGCAGGCGTATCCCGCTTTTTCAAACATAGCGTATACCTTTTCACCAAGCCTGCCTTTTGGAAGCGCAACATTTATCATATCTATCAGTCCAACTTTATTAATTCTCTGTATCTGAGCTTTTCGGGTATTGCCTTCTGAAGCGATACGCTCTTTCCCTCAGAAATAAGTTTATTTTTCATCTTAAGAAGCGACACGGGGTCGCTCTCGGGCTTGTAAAGCAAAAGCGCGTCAACGTCATAGTCACGCGTCTGCGCGGTAAGCTCCTCGATAAAATCAAGGTAAAGAGCAAATCCAACAGCACCGGAATTTTTACCCATTCTTCCCATAAGAGAACCGTACTCTCCCCCTGAAAGAACTCCGTCGGGAACGCCTTGAATAAATCCCTTAAAAACTATACCGTTGTAATAATTCATATCGTTAACAACGGAAAAATCAAGCCTTATTCTGTCCGCCATATCGCAATCGGAAAGCATAGCGCAAAGCTTGGAAAACTCTGAATACTGCTCCATGGCTCCTATTTTATCGCACACGGGTGCAAGCTTTTCGAGCACGGAATTCATATCTCCGTACATGTCGATAACTTCCATTATAAGCTCGGCATACGTAGCGGAAACAAAAAACTCCGCGCAGACCTTATCTATTTCATGCTTATTCTTTTCCGCTATAAGCGCGGCTATCTTCTTTTTAAAAGCTTCATCGTCACAAGCGCATGAAAGAAGCTTTGACAGGATACCGAGATGCGAGATGTCAAGCGCGTAATTTTCTGATACCGAGGACAAGCTTCTTATAGCAAGATAAATTACCTCATAGGTATCATATATATCCGTATCTCCTATACATTCAAGACCGGATTGCATAATCTCCTTGAATCTGCGCGTTTTCTGCGACACTCGGTAGACGTTTTCGTTATAATAAACCTTTTGCTTACAGCCCTTCTCGTAAACGCTGTTTTTGATTATGGAAAGCGTTACATCCGGTTTGAGGGCAAGAAGCCTGCCGTCTGTATCGTTGAACGTAATAACGCTGTCACCAATCAAAAATTCTTTATTGCGTACGTACAGGTCGTATTCCTCAAACTTACTCATTTTAAACGGAAGATATCCGTACTGCTTATATAACGAACGAAGCGCGGCAACCGTTTTTTCACCGCTTTTTAAATTATTATTTTCACTCACTTTTCTTTTTCCTTCTCATCAAGTCTGTCGAGGACAAGCTGATAACCGCCCGCACCGTATTCAAGGCATCTTGAAACCCTGCTTATAGTAGCAGAGCTCATACCAAGCTCGTTGCACACCTCAAAATAATTACTGCCACTCCTTAACATTTTAGCAGCCTCAAGGCGCTGCGCTATATCGAATATTTCTTTAATAGTGCATACATCCTCAAAAAATTTATAGCATTCGTCAAGATTTTTCAGCGAGAGTATAGCCTCAAACAAAGCGTCTACTTCTTTGGTATGTAATTTTTCCATATCATTTCCTCACTTTATCACTTTAACAAGATAAATTATAATACATTATAATACAAATGTCAAGAGTTTTTAATATTTTATTTTTAAATTCCCGCTATAACTTCAACCTCAACAAGTGCCCCTTTGGGAAGAGCTTTGACAGCGACACAGCTTCTTGCGGGCTTGCCGTTAAAATATTTTCCGTAAACCTCATTAAACGCGGCAAAATCAGAAATATCCGCGAGAAAGCAGGTCGTTTTTATTGCTTTTTCATAAGAAGAACCTGCAGCTTTAAGAACTTCGCCAAGATTCTTCATGACCTGCTCTGTCTGCGAGGTTATATCCGAAGTCTCAATAATACCGCTTTCGGGATTTATCGGAATCTGTCCCGACGTAAACACAAGTCCTCCGAAAACCGTGGCCTGAGAATACGGACCTATTGCCGCGGGTGCTTTTTCGGTTGCTATTTTAGTAATCATAACGCATATCCTCCATAAAGTATACAACTATATATGATACCACATTTTGACATTTTAGTCAAGTAGATTTTAATAATAAGCTCAGGTATTGCTAACAAAAAATTCGGGCTGATTTAAACAGCCCGAATACATTATTTATCAATAGCATCTTACGCTGAACACACCGTCAATATCCATAACGGCATCAACGATTTTCTTGTCTGCTATATCATTGGTTTCAACGATTGTGTAAGCAACCTCACCCTTTGAACCGTTTGCGAGGTTTTCGATGTTAACATCCGCGGCAGAGAAGGCGTTTGTTATCTGCGAAAGCATGTTTGGAATATTCTTATGCATTACGGCAACTCTCGCGCCTGCAGTGTGAGAAAGCGATACGTTCGGGAAATTAACGCTGTTCTTGATATTACCGTTGATGAGATACTCCTTAAGCTGCTTTGCAGCCATAACCGCGCAGTGATCCTCAGACTCATAGGTAGAGGCGCCAAGGTGAGGAATATTAACAATTCCCTTTACGCCGACAGTCTCTTCCGTCGGGAAGTCGGTTACGTACTTTGCAACCTTTCCGGTTTCGATAGCAGCCTTAATATCGTCTGCGCAAACGAGGTCAGCTCTTGCAAGGTTGATAATTCTTACGCCCTGCTTCATAAGAGCGAGAGACTTCTCGCAAATCATATTTTTAGTAGTGGGAGTTGCAGGAACATGAAGAGTTATATAATCACAGCTCTTGAATATTTCATCATAGCTTGATGCCTGCTTTATAGCGGGAGCAAGACTCCACGCGGCAACGGCGGTTATATAAGGATCGTATCCCATAACGGACATACCGAGAGCGTTTGCGGCGTTTGCAACCATACCGCCTATAGCTCCGAGACCGATAACGCCAAGCTTCTTTCCGAGTAGCTCATTTCCGACGTACGCGCCCTTGCCTGCTTCAACAAGCTTTGCAATTCCGGACTCACCGTTAAGACTCTCTGCCCATTTAATACCGCCTGCAACGTCACGCGCGGCAAGAACGAGCGCGCATATAGCAAGCTCCTTTACACCGTTTGCGTTTGCGCCGGGAGTGTTGAATACCACAATACCCTTCGCCGTGCATTTATCAACGGGAATATTGTTTACGCCCGCGCCTGCTCTTGCAATTGCGGTAAGAGTTTCGGGAAGCTCCATATCATGAAGCGATGCCGATCTTACCATTATGGCGTCGGGGGCTTCAACAGAGTCGGAGACGTTATAAATCTCCTCTTCGAAAATTTCGGTGCCAACCTTGGCGATTTTATTCATTAATTTGATGTTCTTCATAATCTGTACCTTATACCTTGGGATTGCTTTTTGCGAATTCCTTCATAAACTCAACGAGCGCCTCAACACCTTCGTAAGGCATTGCGTTATATATAGAAGCTCTCATACCGCCGACGGAACGGTGACCCTTAAGATTCTTAAGTCCCGCTTTATCAGCCTCTGATGCAAACTTCTTATCAAGATCAGCGTTGCCGGTAACG
>JAZSGJ010000069.1:0-9376 GCA_045532675.1 Eubacteriales bacterium
CCATACCGCTTCTTGAAGCTCAGCTAAAGGAAGTTCGCAAGTCCATCGACAACGTGATGAAGGCTATTGAGGCAGGAATTATCACTCGTTCAACCAAAGCAAAGCTTGAGGAGCTTGAAGTCGAGGAAGAACAAATTCAGCTCAATATTCTGAAAGAGCAGACAAGCACTCCTAAGCTCACGAAAGACCAAATTTTATTCGCTTTGGACAAATTCCGTAAACTTGACTTAACAATTGAGGCAAATAAAGAGCGTTTGATTGACAGTCTTGTGAAATGTGTATTACTTTATGATGATAAGCTCGTTATAACCTTTAATTTCAAAAATGAGCCTGTAACAGTTCCTACAAGCGAGGAATTTGACGCAATAGAAAACAGTTCGGATATTAAAGCGTTTGCTTCACCAAAACCACCATTCAAACTTGGATGGTGGTTTTTCATTATGCTGTTACTTGTTGTCTTCTTTACGGTCTTGTCGAAGCAAAGGCGTGATTTGATAAAACTACAACGGAAGATAAAGAATATTTTTGAAGTTGATTTTATATTTTTACTTTAAATATTCTTTAGAATACGATTTCTGAATTTTCGTTTGTACATATGAATTTAATTCTGTAATTAAGCAGTTCGGCATATTTCGTTGCATTGCGTTTTATTAGTCAGCTGAATATGACAACATCTTCGCTGTCGGGGCTGATTCCGAAGTCATCAGCTTTGTTTGTGTCTCTGACATGTTTATTATTGCTCTGGTATGCCGTCATCACTTATCTTTGCGGACAGCCCTTTGTACTTCTTTGCTGTTGCAGCCTTTTGAGCTTTTAGCTTATTATATTCCTCAGTGGTTCCGCCTTTATCGAGGAAGTCCAGCCATTCCTCATATTCCTTTCGGATTGCAGATTCGGGAAGGGAACTCACGGGCATGAGCCGTACAAAGTTCTGCAGCCGCCTTTTGTCGCAAAAGGACCGTCATTTAAAGGAATCTTTGTTCTTAAAGCCGGTTCGATTTTGAATCACGCCCTCACAATTGCAGCTGTGTTTTGACTTGAGCTTCCCGAAGCAATGGGCAGACCCGTGTATGAAATACTCAAATAATATATAAACATCTCTTTATATAAAAAAGCGACTTTTGGCGCTTTTTTTATATGTATTTAATTATATCGGAATACGTGTATAGGGAGCCGAGGCAAACAAGCGGAATTTTTGCTTCTTCAGCGGCTTGCTTTGCGGCTTTGAAAGCTCCCTCGATGCTTGCGTGAGGTATTGATGGAACGCCTGCGGATGAGAGGACTTCTGCGTAGCTTTCAGCAGAGAGAGCTCTTGAACTTTTAGGTGTAAGCGTAAACGCGCGTTTTGCAATTTTTGATAGTTCACATGCAATAAAGTTGTAATCTTTGTCGCGAAGGACACCTGTCAGAACGTAAATTTTTTCATCTTTGAAATAGTGATTTATACTTGCAACGGCGCTTGTTATGCCCTGTGGATTGTGCGCTCCGTCAAATATAATAAGTGGATTTTTTGAAAGTATTTCAAATCTTGCATGCCATCTGGCATCAGCAAGACCGCTCTTTACGGCATCCTCGGATATTTCGAGCCCTTCATTTCTAAGAATATCGATTGTTTCTAAAACGATCGAGGCGTTTTTAGGCTGATAAAGTCCGAGAAGGTTGATCTTTATGTCTTTATGATTTTTATAGTCAAAGGTGCTTCCGTCAAGCGTTGAGGAAAGCTTTGATATATTGTTATAATCTACATCAAAAAATGAGGAGCTACGTTCGTTCGCGGCTTTTCGTATAATCTCTCTCGCCGAGTTATCCTCGCCGCCGTAAAGTATAGGGACAGAGTCTTTTATAATTCCTGCCTTCTCGGTGGCAATTTTTTCAACAGTGTCACCAAGATAGTCGGTGTGGTCAAGCGCGATGCCTGTGATTACCGAGAGCAGGGGATTTTCAATTATATTGGTGGAATCAAGTCTTCCGCCCATTCCGGCTTCAAGAACAACAACCTCGCACCCTGCCTCATAAAAATATTCGAATGCTATGGCGGTTATAAGCTCAAATTCGGTCGGCTTGTCCTTCATTAAGTCTGCAATAGGACGTATTTTTTCAGTGAGCCTAGCAAGAGTTTCGTTAGGGATGTTTTCCCCCATAACACGCATGCGCTCGTTAAATTCTTTTATATACGGGGAGGTATAAAGTCCGGTCTTGTATCCCGCCGCTCTAAGTACGGATTCAAGCATGGAACAGAAGGAGCCTTTGCCGTTTGTTCCTGCAACGTGAACGAATTTTAATTTTTTTTCGGGATGGCCGATTTTTTCGCAAAGCTCACCAATTCTGTCAAGACCGGGTTTGCAAAATGTCCAATTTACACTGTGAATATACTCTAACGCTTCTTCGTAGGTCATTTTTTATTATTCATTCCTTCTATCTGCTTTTGAAAAGCGGGATTTTTTAATAACAGATAAATTATTATGCATTCGGCTGTTGCAACGAACACGTAATTTAAAAGTCTCCAGGCAACGAACTCCAAATATCCAAGCTCGTATTTCGAAAGATACCACGCGGCAAGACCTGCGGATTTAATCATAACGGAGCCGATGATATGAGCAAGCACGGTTGATGTTATAATTTTAAGTGCAAGCGGCTTTTTTAAAACATAGTTTGAAATAAATCCTGATACAAGACCTACGGATGCCGCGCCAAACGTTATAATAGGATTTATTGAGTAGCCGTAAAGAATGCAACCGATAAGGTCGGCGACAGTTCCAACAAGAGCGGCGGCGATAGGTCCTAACGAAATGCCCGCAATGATTATCGGCAGGTTTTCAAAGCTGATTCGTATAAAATCCTGAAACGGATTCGGAATTTGCAGGAATTTTCCAAAAATAATACTCATTGCCGATAAAATTCCCGCAAAGCATAGTCCCTTTAAACTACCGAAAACAGGCCATTTTTTAAATTTTTGCATAAAAAACACCTCCAAAATACAGATTTACATCTTCCGTACCATGGGGGCGACATAGATATGGGGCTACCTACGGTAACAGTGGGATGCGAAAAGCATACCGCAGAAAGTAAAATTCTTTCATTTCGTTCGAATGACAACTCCCCGTCCACCCGACACTGAGTAACGCATGCTTTTCTACTCTGTTATGTATGCATATATTGTAGCACAAAAATTCACCGATTTCAATAGCTTTTTAAAAATAAACTTATTTTTTAAAACACATAAAATAGAATTACGTAAAATAAAAGAACCCGAAGCAAACGACTCATCAATTGATTATGAGAATTGCTTCGGGTATTTATTTTTAATTAATCAAACAAATTATGGAATTTCGGTCAGAAGAGAGCGGCGTAGAAGCGGTGTCCTTCGGGTCCTTCTACCCGCCGATGTTTTGAGGAGAAGATGTAGCGGTATAATATTTTTTGCAACGTCAATACTTTCGGAGACACCGTCATATGGGAATATTTTGTTTTTCGCTCCGGAAACCACCAAGAGTGCTCTGGGAGGGAGCGATAAGACCGCAAAGAACCCCCATTTCGAAATCGTACGCAATATTGGGAATGTAATTGCAGGAGCAATGCTCCATAGCACCTATTGAGTCCTTGTAAGTACAAAGTGAGCAAGAGGGCATAGCGGTTTTTATTCAGCCGTCTATTGCCGATGCGTTTATCGTAGCAGTTCTGCCGCCGGAGTTACCCATGCAGGCGATTTTATCAGCATCAACGAAATCAAAATTCTTTGTTATTACGTCTATGACGCGGCTGATGTCGAAAACCCTTTCACCTATTGTTGTTCTTCCGTAAAGGAGAGCTGTCATTGACGGAACGAGGCATGCGAGACCTTTTTCGGTTCCGCCGCATTCACCGAATCCGCGCTGTTCAATAGCAAGCGCACAGTATCCTTCTTTTACGATTTGTACCGCGAAGTCGCGGTTTCCACTGAAAATCGTCTCTTCGTCGCCTTCAAATTTCGGTCTTCCAAGAGATATATGAGAACCCGTGGAGTGATCCTGCAGGCATATTACCATCGGTATTTTTTTAGCATTGATTTTAGGTACCCATAGGTTGCAGAGTGTAAAAAAATCCTTCTTCAGTTTGGAATGTGATTCTGTAATCAGTGAATGTTTCAAATTCTGTTTTTTGATTCGATAGTGAAGCAGTCATCACTTGCCGGAGTGATTTTGTCGAGTCCTAAGAGAACCGAAAGCCTTTCTCTTGCAGCTTTTTGCCAACTTTCAAAATTCTCTTCGCTTTTCATGCTCATTTTGGGTGCTATTTTAAAGTGCAGCACAATGAATTACGTGTGGGTTGAGATTTATTTTTTTTCCTCTATTTCTTCAGCATATCTGACGGCTTCCATAGCGTCTTTCGCATATTTATCGGCACCTATTTTGCTTGCGTATTCCTTTGTGAGAACAGCACCGCCAACAATAATTTTTGAGTCAGGAGAGAATTGCTTTAAAAGTTTTACCGTTTCTTCCATTGCGGGAAGCGTTGTAGTCATGAGAGCGCTAAGACCTATGAAAGCAGCGTTTGATTTTATAGCGGCATCGGCAATCGCCTTAGGAGGAACGTCACGTCCAAGGTCGATTACACAAAAGCCGTAATTTTCAAGAATAAGCTTAACTATATTTTTTCCGATATCGTGAATATCTCCATGAACTGTTGCAATAACAAACGGTCCTTTTTGTGCCGATTTGACTTCGCTTGGCATATGCGATTTAATTACTTCAAAGGCAGATTTTGCAGCTTCCGCGCTCATGAGCAGTTGCGGCAGATAAACGGTTTTGTTTTCATATCCGACACCGACTGTGTTTAGGGCGGGAATAATATCGGATTCAATTATATCAACCGGGGATAAGGTTTTCAAAAGCTCTTTTGTAATTTCTGCCGCCATATCCTTTAGCCCTTTTCCTATTGCCCGTGAAAGCTTTGATTTGTAATCGTCGGACAATTTTACATCCGGCGCTTTTTCCGCTGTCGATTCCTGCAAGAGCAGGTGCTGAGAATTTAAATAATCAACGCAATTTTCGTCAAGTCCTTTAAGCACCTTGTATGAGAGATAGGTTTTCATCATGTCGGATGAGTGTGGATTCATTATAGCCGCTGAAAGTCCGTTTTCAAGGGCTAAGGCAAAAAATGTTCCGTTAACAGCGTCTCGGTAGGGAAGACCGTAGGATACGTTTGAAACTCCGAGTGAGGTGTGGCATCCGAGCTTGTATCTTATATCCTTCATTGCCGAGAGAGTGCTTATTGCAGCGCTTGATGATGCACTTACGGTCATGGCGAGAGTATCAAAAATAATATCTTTTTTGTTTATTCCGTATTTCTTTGCCGCCTTTAGTATCTTTTTTGCTATTTTGACTCTTTCTTCGGGTGATTCGGGAATCCCGTTTTCATCAAGAGTTAAGGCTATAATAGCACCGCCGTATTTCTTAGCAAGAGGGAATACGGCTTTTATGCTTTCCTCCTTGCCGTTTACGGAGTTGATAAGAGGCTTGCCGTTGTAATATCTAAGTGCTGATTCCATTGCTATAGGGTTAGCCGTGTCAATTTGCAGAGGAAGATCTGACACCGCTTGAATCTCACAAACAACAGATGTAAGCATTTTTTCTTCATCGATTTCAGGTAAACCAACATTTACATCAAGAATGTGAACGCCTTTTTCCTCCTGCTTCACAGCTTCATTAAGTATATAGTCGATATCGTTGTTAACAAGGGCCTCTTTCAGTCGTTTTTTACCTGTGGGATTTATCCGCTCACCTATAAGTATAGGTGATTTTTCAAACTTTACAGCATGAGTGTATGAGGTGACTGCTGTAAGTCTTTTTTTGATAATCGGTTTGGGTGTTATATCTTTTGTTTTTTCAACAAGAGCTTTTATGTATTCCGGTGTTGTTCCGCAACAACCGCCGACAACTCTGACACCGCAAGCGGTTAAATCGCTTACCTCACTTGCAAATTCCTCAGGGGTCACGTCAAATACAGTTTCGCCGTCTGCAATTTTCGGAAGTCCTGCGTTAGGCTTTAAAACTACGGGAACGGATGAGTATTCAAGTAGCTTATCAATGACCGGGCGGAGTTGCTTTGGACCGAGTGAGCAGTTTGCTCCTACCGCGTCCGCTCCCATGCCCTCGAGCATGAGAGCCATGACTTCGGGAGTTGCACCGGTCATAAGCTTTCCGTCCTCGCCATAGGCATTCGTTACTATAACGGGCAGTCTGGAGTTTTCCTTGGCGGCAAGCAGTGCAGCCTTGGTTTCATAGCTGTCGTTCATGGTTTCTACTATAATAAGGTCAACTCCGTATTTTACACCGAGTTTAACGGTTTTTGAAAACAGAGTGACGGCATCTTCAAAATCAAGGACACCGTAGGGACGCAGCAGCTTTCCGGAAGGACCGATATCAAGTGCGATAAATTTTTTTTGTGGCGCATCTGTTTGCCTTCTTGCAAGCTTTGCGTTTTCGACAGCGTGAGAAACGATGTTTTCAAGCTCCTCTTCGGAAAAATTCAAGGTGTTTGCTCCAAAGGTGTTGGTTGAAATAACGTTGCTTCCCGCATCAAGATAGCTCTTGTGGATATTCATAATAATATCCGGGTGAGTAATGTTCCATAATTCAGGATGTTCTCCCGGTTTAAGACCGACCTTTTGGAGCAGAGTGCCCATTCCACCGTCGAGATATACGATGTTATTTTTTAAAAAATCAGAAAAATTCATTTTTCAATTCCTATAAATGCCGTTACGGATTTTGTAGGAGACATAAGCAAACTGTCTCCGAGAGTAAGACCTATACTTTTTTGGGGTGACAAAAGTTTGAAAATTTCTTTTTGTGTTTCAAGCGGCACATCCCCGTATCCCGCGCTGAAGCGGTTGCGGACACATTTTGCGAATGATTTAATATCTTTTTCAAACGTATCGCAAAGTGCTTCAATTCTTTCAGCTCCGATTGCTTGAAAAATGAGAGCCTTGGAAGGAGAGATTTTTGAATATTTGTGAATAAGTCGGTCAATTCCTATGCCTACTGTCGCGGCAAAAATAATGACGGAGTCACATCCCATAAGATTTTTCGCAAGACTTTTTGAGTGTACTGAGAAATGAGAAAAATCACATTTGCCGTCAGATATTGAAATAGCCGTTTCATAAAAGCAAACCTTGTATGAAAGCACACCCCGTGCTTCGTTAACGCATTCTCTGATGAGATATAAAAGAGCTTCATTTGCTTCTTTTGCCCCCGCATATCTTAATATTTCCTTTTCTGAGATTTCAGGGGGATCGTAAGATTTCGATATGACTGTGCTCATTTTCCAAGTATATTCGAAAGATTGTCCTGAATCCTTCTTGCGACCTCAGGTTTGTTCATGGAATATACGTGAACGTTTGTGAGGTTGTTTGCGTAAAGGTCAATAATCTGATCGGTTGCATATGCGATTCCTGCCTGCATCATTGCTTTGGGGTCATGCCCAAATTTATCGACGAGGCTGATAAAGCGCCTTGGCATGAATGAGCCGGAAAGCTTTATTGCGCGCTCTATTTGATTTGAATTGGTAATTGGCATTATGCCCGGAATTACCGGTACGGTGATACCTGCTTCGCGGATTTTGTAAAGAAAATTGTATAGAAGGTTGTTATCAAAAAACATCTGCGTTGTTAAAAAATCACAACCTGCGTCAACCTTTTCTTTTAATCTTTTTATATCTTCCTTTTGATTTTCGCTTTCCGGATGTACCTCGGGGTAGCATGCTCCGCCGATGCAGAAATCGGGATTCGATTCCTTAAGCTCACGTATTAAATCAATCGCGTGCGCGTATTCCCAGTTTGAGCGGTCATCCTCTTTAATTGCGTCGGGAATATCACCCCTCAGCGCCATTATGTTTTCTATTCCGTATTCTTTTATTTCACGGATCTTTTCGCCTACCGCTTTTTTAGTCGAGGAAACACAGGTGAGATGCGCAAGAGTCGGAACGCCGTAGAGTTCGTTTATGTTTTTAGCTATATCAAGAGTGTATCGGCTTGTTCCTCCTCCGGCTCCGTATGTAACGCTCATGAACGAAGGCTTGAGCTTAGCTATTTTTTCAGTTGCCGATTTAACATTTTCAAAAACCGTTTCCGTCTTTGGTGGAAAAACCTCGAATGACAGTGATAGCTTACCGGTATTAAGCAGATCCTTAATTTTCATTTGAATTACCTTTAAATTTATTTTATTATATTATACTACTTAGAAAATGCAAAATCAATAGTTTGTAAATTTTTTATTTGTGGGTTTGGCTTGAATCGTAAAATGTTTTTTGGTATAATAATTTCAGAAAGAATTTTTGAGGAGGTGTATATGATGGATAAAACTTATATAGCAATAGATCTCAAATCCTTTTACGCTTCCGTCGAATGCATTGAACGCGGTCTCGACCCTATGCAAACAAATCTTGTGGTAGCTGATAGGGAAAGAACCGAAAAAACCATATGTCTTGCAGTTTCGCCTACTCTCAAAAGCTACGGTATACCCGGAAGGGCAAGACTCTTTGAGGTCGTAAGCAAGGTAAGAGAAGCAAATTTTTTAAGAAGAAACAAAATTATCGGTCGCAGGTTTCTCGGAAAGTCCACAGATGCGGCAGAGCTTGTAAAAAATCCAAGCCTAGAAATAGATTATATTACCGCACCGCCAAGAATGGCACTTTATATGGAATACAGCACAAAAATATACTCCGTATATTTAAAATACATTGCTCCTGAGGATATTCACGTTTATTCCATAGATGAGGTTTTTATTGACGCTACCCATTACCTGAAAAAGTATGCTATGACACCTGAGGAGCTTGCCCGTACAATGATAAATGATGTTCTCCAAAACACAGGTATAACAGCAACGGCAGGCATAGGCACCAATATGTTTCTTTGTAAGGTGGCTCTGGATATTTATGCAAAGCATATTCCTGCTGATGAAAACGGTGTGCGAATTGCTACACTCGATGAAAAATCATACAGGGAGCTTATGTGGAGCCACACACCTATTACAGATTTCTGGCGTGTGGGCAGGGGCACCGCAAAGCGCCTTGAAGCTCACGGAATGTACACAATGGGCGATGTTGCACTTTGCTCTGTGGGAGAAAAAAATTCATATTATAACGAGGATTTATTATATAAGCTATTTGGCGTGAACGCAGAGCTTCTTATAGACCACGCCTGGGGGTGGGAGCCTTGTACCATAGCTGACATCAGGAGCTATAAGCCTACAACAAACAGCCTTTCTACAGGTCAGGTTTTGCAATGCCCCTACGATTGCGGAAAGGCAAAGCTTATAGTCAGGGAAATGACGGAATTACTCGTTCTTGACCTTGTGGAAAAAGCACTTGTTACAGATCAGATTGTGTTGACTGTGGGCTA
>JAZSGJ010000007.1:0-16599 GCA_045532675.1 Eubacteriales bacterium
CCCCCGAGACACTCCAGAGGAGAATTATGGAAGAGGCTGAGTGGGTGATACTCCCTGAGGCCGTGAAGCTCTTCTGTGAGGACAGAATTACGGTAAAAGATAACAAAGTCTATATAAGCTGATTTGAGGAGATAAAAAATGAAGATTTCAACTATCAAGGACGAGCTTAATTCCCTCGCTTACCACGGCAGAGGAATTATAATAGGAAAGAGTGCCGACGGCAAGAAGGCTGTTACAGCCTACTTCATTATGGGCAGAAGCGAGAACAGCCGCAACCGCGTGTTCGTAGCCGAAGGCGACGCTATGCGCACAAAGGCATTCGATGAGTCAAAAATGACAGACCCCCATCTTATAATCTATTATCCCGTAAGAGTTCTCGGCAACAAAACCATCGTGACAAACGGCGATCAGACCGACACGATATATGAGCTTATGGATAAGCAGATGACCTTTGAGCAGGCGCTCAGAACGAGAGAATTTGAGGACGATAAACCGAACTTCACTCCGCGTATTTCAGGTATCATTCACCGTGAATGCGGCACGATGAATTTCGCTATGTCAATTCTTAAGAGCGCAGAGGGCGACGATTCCTCGTGCGAGAGATTTACCTACGCTTATTCAAACCCCGTAGCGGGAAAGGCTAAGTTTATACACACCTATAGCGGTGACGGAAATCCGCTTCCCTCGTTTGAAGGCGAGCCCAAGACGCTTATACTTCCCGATGCGGATATAGATACGCTCACCGACCTTATCTGGACAAACCTTAACGAAGACAATAAGGTATCACTTTTCGTAAGATACATAGACATTGAATCCGGCGAAGCCGAGACCAGAATAGTAAATAAGAACTGTTGAGAGGATTTTTGAAATGAAAGAATTTGAACTTAAATACGGCTGTAACCCCAACCAGAAGCCCGCTAAAATTTTTATGTCTGACGGAAGCGAGCTTCCTATCGAAATACTTTCGGGCAGACCCGGATACATTAATTTCCTTGACGCATTCAACTCCTGGCAGCTCGTTAAGGAGCTTAAGGAAGCAACAGGACTTCCTTCGGCAACCTCATTCAAGCACGTAAGCCCCACGTCTGCGGCTGTCGGCATTAAGCTTTTGGATAAGCTTAAGAAGGCTTGCTTCGTTGACGATATCGCAGGACTTGACGAGTCCCCCTTGGCATGCGCTTACGCAAGAGCGAGAGGCACCGACCGTATGTCATCATTCGGCGACTGGATAGCTCTTTCCGACGTTTGCGACGTTACTACGGCAACACTCATTAAGCGCGAAATCTCCGACGGAGTTATCGCTCCGGGTTATACCGACGAAGCTCTTTCAATCCTTAAACAGAAGAGAAACGGTAACTACAATATAGTTAAGATTGACCCGAGCTACGTACCCGCTCCCGTTGAGCACAAGGATGTTTTCGGTATCACCTTTGAGCAGGGAAGAAACAACTTTGAAATAAACGAGGCTCTTCTTTCCAATGTTGTTACCGAGAATAAGAATATTACCGAAGAAGCAAAGCGTGATCTTATAATCTCGCTTATAACTCTTAAGTACACCCAGTCAAACTCGGTATGCTATGCATATCAGGGGCAGGCAATAGGTGACGGTGCAGGTCAGCAGTCAAGAATTCACTGCACCCGACTTGCGGGAACTAAGGCTGATACATGGCATCTCCGACAGTATGATAAGGTGCTTAACCTTCCTTTTCTGCCCACACTCTCCCGTCCTGACAGAGATAACGTTATCGACGGTTATATAAACAAGAACGAGGAGGACGTCTGCGCTGAGGGTAATTGGCAGAAGTATTTTACCGAGCGCCCCGAGCCCCTTACCTCAGAGGAAGCGCGCGCCTATCTCGACACGATAAACGGAGTCGCTCTCGGCTCTGACGCATTCTTCCCGTTCGGTGATAATATCGAAAGAGCAAAGCGCAGCGGCGTTTCTTACATCGCCGAGCCCGGCGGATCTATCCGTGACGACGTTGTTATAGAAACATGTAATAAGTACGGTATCGCTATGGCGTTCACCGGAATGAGACTCTTCCATCATTAATTTCCGGAGGACTTATAATGAAGATAATGGTAGTAGGCAGCGGAGGAAGAGAGCACGCCATAATTAAAAAGTTAAAAGAAAACAAAGAAATAGACGAAATATTCGCTCTTCCGGGTAACGGGGGTATGGCTGAGGATGCAACTCTCGTTCCGATTGGAGCAAAGGAAATAGAGAAGATAGTTGAGTTTGCGAAGGGGGAGAAGATTGACTATGCAGTCGTAGCTCCTGACGATCCTCTCGTTCTCGGCTGTGTTGACGCTCTTGAGGCGATAGGCATTTCTTGCTTCGGTCCGAGAGCAAACGCGGCTATAATTGAAGGAAGTAAGGTCTTTTCAAAGAACCTTATGAAAAAGTATAATATTCCCACTGCAGAGTACGAGGTGTTTGATAATGCGGAGGATGCTCTCGAATACGTAAAGAGCTGTAAAATCCCCACCGTTATTAAAGCTGACGGTCTTGCGCTCGGTAAGGGAGTTATAATTGCGACAGAGAGACAGGTGGCAATTGATGCTGTAATCTCTATCATGAAAGAGGGTAAGTTCGGCGCGAGCGGAAACAAGATAGTTGTTGAGGAATTTCTCACGGGTCCCGAGGTTTCGGTTCTTGCATTTACAGACGGAAACTGCGTTAAGCCTATGGTTTCATCAATGGACCACAAGAGAGCTCTTGATAACGACGAGGGTCTTAACACCGGCGGTATGGGAACTGTTGCGCCCAACCCTTATTACACTAAGGATATTGCAGACGAGTGCATGAAGACTATATTCATTCCCACGATTGATGCTATGAATAAAGAGGGAAGAACCTTTAGGGGTTGCCTCTATTTCGGTCTTATGCTCACTCCAAACGGTCCTAAGGTAATAGAATATAACTGCCGCTTCGGCGATCCCGAAACGCAGGTTGTTCTTCCTCTTCTTGAGAGTGATCTTTACACGGTTATGCGTGCAACCACCGATGGCACCCTCTCCGAGTGCGAGGTTAGGTTTGCTGACAAGAATGCTTGCTGTGTAATCATGGCTTCAAAGGGATATCCCGAAAAGTATGAGAGCGGAGCGGAGATTACGATTGCCGACGAGGTTAAGGATTCCGTATATGTTGCGGGAGCCAAAATCATAGACGGAAAGCTCGTAACCGCGGGCGGAAGAGTTCTTGGCGTTACAGCCGTTGAAGACACTCTCAGCAAGGCTATAAGCGCATCTTACGAAAAGGTTAAGAAGGTAAGCTTCTCCACCGCATATTACCGCTCGGACATCGGCACTCGGGCAATGAAAGCCAATCAATAAGGTAACTTTGAAAGGATAATATAATGGTATATCGCATATACGTAGAAAAAAAGGCGGGACTCGATAACGAGGCTGCCGCGCTCAAGAGCGAAATTTCCACCTTTTTAGGTATAAAAAGCGTTGACCGCGTGAGAATACTCAACCGCTACGATGCTGAGAATATAACGAAGGAGCTTTTTGATTACGCCGTTCGAACGGTATTTTCAGAGCCTCAGCTTGACGATGTTTACACAGAGGTTGAAAATGACGGAGCATCCGTGTTCGCAACCGAGTATCTTCCCGGTCAGTTCGATCAGCGCGCTGATTCCGCGGCTCAGTGCATTCAGCTTATATCACAAGGCGATAAGCCGGGCGTTGCAAGCGCAAAGGTTTATATGCTTTACGGAAAGATATCAAAGGACGAGCTTGCGAAAATCAAAAAGCACGTTATAAACCCCGTTGAAGCAAGAGAAGCGAGCCTTGAAAAGAAGGATACTATAAAAATCGAGTATTCAGTTCCCACAGAGGTTAAGGTGCTTGACGGATTTATTGAGCTTGATGAGGCGGGACTTAATAAATTTGTTTCGGACATGGGTCTTGCAATGGACCTTGACGATATCAAATTCTGCCAGGCGTACTTCAAAAAAGAGAACAGATGCCCCACTATCACCGAAATCAAGATGATAGACACCTATTGGTCCGACCATTGCCGTCATACGACATTCCTCACGACAGTTGACAGCGTTCATTTTGAGGACGAGCTCCTTGAGCGTGCTTACAAGGACTATATATCCGCAAGAGAGTTTATCGGAAGAACGAAGCCGCAGAATCTTATGGATATAGGAACTATAGCAGCTAAATGCTTAAAGAAGCTCGGTAAGCTTGATAAGCTTGACGAATCCGAGGAGATTAACGCTTGTACGGTTAAAATTGAGGTTGAGGTTGACGGTGTTAAAGAACCGTGGCTTCTTCTTTTCAAGAATGAGACGCACAACCATCCAACAGAAATCGAGCCTTTCGGCGGTGCCGCGACATGTATTGGCGGCGCTATCCGTGACCCGCTTTCGGGACGCTCCTATGTTTACGGAGCAATGCGTCTTACCGGTGCGGCTGACCCCTTGAAGCCTATTGAACAGACTCTTGAAGGAAAGCTTCCACAGCGTAAGATTGTAACTACAGCTGCAGCCGGCTATTCCTCATACGGTAACCAGATAGGTCTTGCGACCGGTATAGTTGACGAAATATATCACGACGGATATGCCGCAAAGCATATGGAAGTCGGCGCGGTTATTGCAGCTGCTCCCGCAGAGAACGTTCGCCGCGAGGTTCCCTGTGACGGCGACCTTGTAGTTCTTCTCGGAGGAAGAACGGGACGCGACGGATGCGGCGGAGCAACCGGCTCGTCAAAATCACATAACCTTAAATCTCTTGAAAACTGCGGAGCAGAGGTTCAGAAGGGTAATGCTCCCGAGGAAAGAAAGATTCAGCGCCTTTTCAGAAACCCTGTGGTTTCAAGAATGATTAAGCGTTGTAACGATTTCGGTGCCGGCGGTGTTTCCGTTGCTATCGGTGAGCTTGCAGACGGTCTTGTTATCGACCTTAACGCAGTTCCGAAGAAATATGACGGTCTTGACGGCACGGAGCTTGCTATAAGCGAATCGCAGGAGCGTATGGCCTGCGTTATCGAGGCTGAAAACAGAGAGAAATTTCTTGCGCTTGCAAATGAGGAAAACCTTGAAGCAACTGTTGTTGCAAGGGTAAAGGCTGAGCCGAGACTTACTATGGTGTGGAACGGAAAAACCATAGTTGACATCAGTCGCGAGTTCCTTAATTCAAACGGCGCCGAAAAGCATATAGACGTTGAAGCACCTAAAATTTTGGATTCCAAGAAGCAGATATCGCCATCATTCAAGAGCGGCATGATGGCTGTTGCATCCGACCTTAACACTTGCTCAAAGCGCGGGCTTTCGGAGAGATTTGACAGCACTATCGGCGCAGGTACTGTTCTTATGCCATTTGGCGGTAAGTATCAGCGCACACCCATTCAGGCTATGGTTCAGAAAATCTCGGTAGAGAAGAAGCATACTGACCTTGCTTCATTCATGTCATGGGGATATAACCCCGATATCTCGTCAAAGAGCCCATATCACGGTGCTTACCTTGCGGTAGTTGAATCCGCATCAAAGCTTGTTGCGACGGGCGCGGAGTTTAAGGACGTATATCTTACTTTCCAGGAATATTTTGAAAAGCCTATGAAGGATCCGAAGAGATGGGGTAAGCCGCTTGCAGCGCTTCTCGGCGCGTTCAAGGCTCAGATGGAGCTCGGAATTGCTGCTATCGGCGGTAAGGACTCTATGAGCGGAACGTTTGAGAAACTCGACGTTCCTCCGACTCTTATTTCATTCGCTGTTACAACCGATAACGTAAATAACGTTATTTCCCCCGAATTTAAGAAGGCAGGCTCAAAAGTCGTGCTTCTTAAGCCTAAATACGATGCTGACGGTCTTCCCGAAACAGCTTCGCTTCTTAAGCTCTATTCAGACATTACCTCTCTCATGAGAGACGGCAAGGTTCTTTCGGCTTATACTCCCACATATGGCGGTGTAGCAGAGGCTGTTATGAAGATGGCTATGGGTAACGGATTCGGATTTGAGTTCGATGCCGAGACGTCGATGGACGATATATTCGGATATAATTACGGCGCGTTCATCCTCGAGCTTGCGGATGACAGAAAGATTGGCGGTATAAATCTCGGACGCGTGAGCAATAAGCGTGAATTCACATATCTTGGCAAGAGTATTTCTGTCGATGAAATCAACGCATCCTACGAGGATAAGCTTGAGTCGGTTTATTCCTGCAATATAAAGAGCCGAGAGGATAAGCCCGAAACCGTATCCTATACTGCCGAGAGCCGTAAGGCACCCGCAGTTAAATGTGCTAAGCCTAAGGTTCTTATTCCCGTATTCCCGGGAACAAACTGCGAGTACGATTCTGCTAAGGCTGTTCGCGATGCAGGCGCAGAGCCCGAAATCTTCGTTATAAATAACCTTACGGCTGACGGAGTAAAGAGAGGCGCCGAGACTTTTGCAGCTAAGATATCCAAGGCGCAGGCAATATTCGTTCCCGGCGGCTTCTCCGGCGGTGACGAGCCCGACGGCTCGGGCAAATTCATCACGGCATTCTTCCGCGGAGAAAAGGTAAAGAGCGCTGTCGGCGACCTTCTTGACAGAAGAGACGGACTTATGTGCGGTATCTGTAACGGATTCCAGGCTCTTATAAAGCTCGGACTTCTTCCTTACGGAAAGATAATCGACACAGACGAGTCTTGCCCGACCTTGACCTTCAACAACATTGCGCGCCACCAGTCGAAGATCGTGCGTACACGTGTTGCCTCAAATATGTCTCCTTGGCTTGCCGAATGCAACGTTGGCGACGTTTACTGCGTACCGATTTCACACGGTGAAGGTAAATTCCTCGCAAACGACGCTGTTATTGCCGAGCTAATCCGTGGCGGTCAGATAGCTACTCAGTACGTTGACCTTGACGGCAATGCTACTTACGATATCGATTTTAACCCCAACGGCTCCTCTCTTGCTATTGAGGGTATAACTTCTCCAGACGGACGCGTGTTCGGTAAGATGGGTCACTCCGAGAGAGTTGGCGCGGGTCTTTACCGCAACGTTATCGGTGATTACGATATTAAGATGTTCGAGTCTATGGTTAAGTACTTTAAGTAAAATGTATGGGGCAGTCTCAAATTAGAAATTCGAGACTGCCCCTCTAAACCTATTCGTGAATTTTAGGGAAAATCAAAATGAAGATAACTTTTCTAGGCACTTTAGACGGTGTACCAAGAAAAACAGAACTTGCGCATCAACGGTGATTTAAACAGGCGAAAGCCTTTATCTTATTAATGCGGGCGCACCCGTGATAAATAAAATCATTGATTTCGGACGAAAAATAGAGTCTTTAAGGGCTGAGTTTATTACTCATTCTCACGCTGACCATATATACGGACGTTGATTTATTCGTTTGCGAAATGGCGCACTTCGGTTTTGAGGATGCGAGGGCATATCTTGAAAAATGCAAGGCGAAAAAGGTGTTTTTTAATTAATTTAAGAAATTCACGAAAATGACGTAATAAGAAAAAACGGGTCGGGCAAATTTCCGTTCCCGATGAACGTTGCGTTCGACGGCGAAGAAATCGAGCTTTGACAGAGAAGGAGCACAATATGTTCGAAAATATTAATAAGCTTTTAAACATAAGTGAAAAACTCGGCACTCCCGCAATGCAACTCATAATACATCATAGGGGAAAAGAAATTTTCAACGAATGCAGAGGCGTGAGCGATGAGATTGGTACTCTGTTTACCGGTATGGAGCTGATGAATTTATATTCTTGCTCTAAATTTGTCACTTGTGTAGCTGCATTGAAGCTATACGAAGAAGGAAAATTCTCTCTTGAAGATGATGTAGCCGACTATATTAGCGCATTTGGAGATATGACGGTAAAAAAGAGCGGCGGCGTTTTTAGGGCTGAAAACAGAATAAAAATCAAGCATCTTTTTACTATGACGTCAGGACTTAACTATCAGATTAAATCGCGTGAAATTAATCTTGGTGTAAAGGAAACAGACGGTGAATGCCCAACTGTTAAAATGATGGAATATATAGCGAAAATGCCGCTTAAATTTGAACCCGGTGAGTCATGGAATTACGGTCTTTCGCATGATGTTCTTGCTGCTGTCGTTGAAATTGTTTCTGGAAAGCGATTTGGTGAATATGTAGATGAGGTCATATTTAAACCGATTGGAATGAAAGACAGTACGTTTTCGCTTCCAAGTGAAAAGCTATCCTCTGTTTGCGAGCAGTACTTATATATTGACACTACAAAAGAATATAAGAATATCGGCAAGAAAATAGCGGGATATAAGTTGGGTAGTAAATATGAAAGCGGCGGAGCAGGCTGCGTGTCAACAGCGGCTGATTATATTAAGTTTCTTGATGCGGTAAAGGAAAGAAAATTGCTTTCTGACGATACGGTAAGGCTTATGACAAAAAATCATTTGACGCAAAAACAGTTGGAAGCCTTATTGGCTCCGGATGCTTACGGATACGGTCTTGGAGTAAGAGTTCCTCTTGGTGACGGAAAACGCACCGATTACGGTTGGGGCGGAGCGGCAGGAGCCATTGCCGCGATTGATGAGGTTCACGATATAACCTTTTATTATTCTCAGCATACCTGTATGTCTCCGTTTGCGCCAATAAGAAAAGATTTTACGGAAGCTGTAAAGCTTGACCTCGGTTTTGACGCGTTCCGCGAGGATATGGGAAACAGAAAAGGAAATTATCTCGCGTGATTTGCAGTAGGGGAATAAAGCGAAAGGTAGATTTGGATAAACTCATGAAATAATTTGTTTTACAGCATGGGGACTATTTAAGCGTTTGTCTATAGATTGCGCGCATTAGCGTTTTCGTTGAATTAAGCGGTGGAGTATAAAAGAATAAAAAGCAACCGAGCTTGGCAGTTGCCAAGCTCGGTTTTGCTGTAGCTATAAAAGGTTTCCTTGACAAATTTTAAGAGACGTCATTTTCTCGTTTATTTTTGCTAAGATACTGTTTTTATCTGCATTCCAATCGGGAGCGACGAGAAGGTCGCGGGGGCAATCTCCGGTAAGTCTATGTATTGTCATTGATCTTGAGGTATGCCCGACGCATTTTGCGCAGGTTTCGCAAAACTTTTCAAGAGATGGGGGCGTGTAAAGATTTTTACGGTACATATCGGCAAGGCGAGTTCCTTCCATAACGTATATAGAATGTATTTTTACACCCCATATACCAAGCGAGGATATATATTTTGCCGTTTTTATCGCATCATCCTCGCCTTCACCGGGAAGTCCTATTATCATATGAGCAACGGTTTGAATCGAATATTTTTTGAGCAAAGCTATAGCGTTTTCAAAAACGCAGTTTGTGTATCCTCTGTTTATCAGCCTTGCGGTTTCTTCGTTTGACGTCTGGAGTCCGAGTTCTACCCATACGTCGCAGTTTTTTTTGTACTCTGCGATAAGGCGCACCTTTTCTTCGTTTATGCAGTCGGGGCGTGTGCCTATTGCTAGGGCAACAATTTTTTCGTCTGTAAGCGCCGCGTCATACCTCTCCTTAAGTATTGACGGCGAGGCGTAGGTGTTTGAAAAATTTTGAAAATAAGCGATAAATTTGTCGGTTGATTTTGCTGATTCAAGGGCTGCTCTTACCTGTTCCATAATTGAAAGGGACGGCGTAATATGCTCGCCAGCTCCGCGCTCTCCGCAGTATATACAGCCCCCCGTGCCGCATTTTCCGTCTCTGTTAGGGCAGGAGAAGCCACCGTCAATACATATTTTTTTCACTCTCTGACCGTATTTTTCTCTGAAATAGCCGCTGAGGTTATTGTAGAGCATCCTTAACTTCTCCTTTTCTTAAAAATCAGGTTTTTAATATAGTTTAGCACACAACTTGAAATATTTCAAGTATAAATTGCCGAAATGTGTGCAACATAGGATTAACCTAAGAAGAAAGGTGAAATTATATCATGAATAATGAAACAAGAAATACAAGCGATAATCAGCTTCCCAAAATCACAAACAGCGCAGATTATCCGAAAAGCAGAGATACAGGCTACACAGACGCGATACCCGGTGTGAATACTCCCGGCATTGAGCTTCCCGCATTCAATCCTCCCGTTCCTAACAGAGCGTGGACGGCAATGCGGAAGGGACTTGATATAGAGGAGCTAAGCGAAGAGGAAAAGCGCGACCTTTATTACGGTAAAGACGGTATTTTGTAATTCAAAGCATCGACGTATTTAAGTATAAACGGAAGAGAGCGGGATAACCAAGTCGGGGATTCCGCTCTGATTTTATGATTTGGACAAAATAGCGTAACCGCTTGATTTTTCGTACGCGCGGATGTATAATAATATAAACGCTTTTTGGAGGCAAAGATGATACACGAGAAGATTTATATTGACCCCTCGGACAAGCGCGTTTTCCTTAAGACGTACGCGCTTTGCGACCCTAACATTGCATCGAGAGACGCCATTTGGGTGGACGAGGCGTTTAAATGGCTTAAAGGGCTTGACAAATAATCTAAAATACTATATAATATTGCTTTGTAACAGTTATTTTAAAAAATACAGAAAAAGGATTTTAAAATCTGATGGAAAGAACTTATATCAAAGATATAACGCCCGGCAAGCGCCGCATTCAAGGCTTTGTCGAAAACTTCCGTAACAAGAAGAATATGGCGTTCATAGTTGTAAAAGATTTCAGCGGAAAAATGCAGGTAACGGTTATAAAAGAGGAGCATCCCGAGTTCAATGAGATGCTTGACAAACTTACTCTTCACTCTGTAGTTACCTTTGAAGGAGAAGTCGTTGCAAGCGAGTACGTTAAGCTCGGCGGCATCGAGATGTATCCCGAATCAATGAAAATCGAGTCGGTTGCCGAGGCGCTTCCCATTAAAGAGGACTCCGAAATAGATGTAAAGATGGATTACAGATGGATTGACCTTCGCCGCGACGTTAACAGACTTATGCTTTCGCTTCAAACGACGCTTACCGGAGCTATGCGCGAGTTCCTTCTTAAAAAGGACTTTATTGAGATTCACACCCCTAAGCTAATCGCGGCGGCAAGTGAGTCGGGCTCGGACGTTTTTGAGGTTAAATATTTTGACGGCAAGGCTTATCTTGCTCAGTCTCCTCAGTTTTATAAGCAAATGGCTATGGCAGCTGGACTTGAAAGAATTTTTGAGACCGGTCCCGTTTTCAGAGCGGAGAAGTCTTACACCAATAAGCACGCTACCGAATTTACAGGCTTTGATCTTGAATTTTCGTATATCGATAGCTTTGAGGACGTTATGAAGCTTGAAGAGGAGCTTCTTGCCTACGCTATTGAGAAGGTTAAGGCGGCTCACGGAGACGCTATCAAGGAAGCCGGCGGCGAGGAACTTGTCGTTCCCACCCTCCCATTCCCGAGAATGAAGCTTCGCGATGTTTACGACGAGCTTGAGAAGAGATACGGTTATACGGTTCCCGAGGAGCTTAAGGGCGATCTTACTACAGAGGCAGAGAGAATGACGAAGCAGCTTTGCCGAGATATGTTCGGTCATGAATTTCTTTTCATCACCGATTATGACGCAAAGGAAAGAGCCTTCTATCATATGAGAGACGAAGCGGGCGTTCCCCAGGGATACGACCTCATCTGGCGCGGCGTTGAGATAACAACGGGCGCACAGAGAGAACACAGATACGATGTTCTCAAGGCACAGGCAGAGGAAAAGGGACTTGCGGACGACGTTAAATTCTATCTTGAGTTCTTCAAGTACGGCTGTCCTCCTCACGGCGGATTCGGTCTCGGCATCGACCGTCTTACAATGCTGTTCCTCGGTCTTTCGATAAAAGAGGTTCAGTTCCTCTTCCGCGGACCTAACAGACTTGCTCCGTAAATAATATTTGATAGTTATAGACAGGTTTGGATATACTAATAAAAATTGCACTTATCAATGAAAGCAGCCAGGCGGCTAAAAACTCGCTTATATGCGACACTCTCAAAAAGGTAGTTGAACCTCTCGGTCACGAGGTTATTAACTACGGTAATGTATTCGGCAGAGGACAAGGAGAAGTTTACCTACATTCATATCGGTATTCTTGCCGCAACTCTTCTTAACTCCGGTGCATGCGATCTCGTTATCATGGGATGCGTAATCGGTGAGGGAGCAATGCTCGCATGCAACTCCTTCCCAGGCGTTCTTTGCGGACACGTTGTTGACCCCACGGATGCTTATCAGTTCACACAGGCTAATAACGGAAATGCTATCGCAATGCCTTTTGCTAAGGGCTGGGGCTGTGAACTCAACCTTCAGTACGTATTTGAAAAGCTCTTCGTTTCAGAGTGGGGGCTCGGTTATCCCCGCGAAAGAGCAGTTCCCGAACAGAGAAACAAGAAGATCCTCGACGAGGTTAAGAAGGTAACTCACACGGATATAGTATACATTCTTGTGAATCTTGACCGTGAGCTTGTTCTCGACGCTCTCGGCGGTCCTAAGCTTGAGGAATATTTCTTTGCTAACTTCAAGGATGAAAGAATTGCGGATTGCGTAAAGAAAATCTTCGGTTAATCGGTTAATTTGACACGGGCATAAAATTCACATGTTTTATTCGACATAGGAGATATAGTTTTGGATATAGCTTATAAATTAATTTATACGGTCGGAATCTTCTTCGTTATGATGGTTCCGGGAATTATTTTGAAAAAATGCAAGCTTTCGACAGACGGGTTCGGAAAGGGGCTTTCAAATCTCGTTCTTTATATCGCTCAGCCCGTTCTGATATTCCGGTCGTATCTGCGTGCATTTGACAAGGGAATACTTATAAATATGCTGTACGTATTCCTTTTTTCCGTAATTACGCATGTTATTTTCACAGTTGCCGCAATGGCTTGCTTCAAAAAAGCACCTGACGCCATGAGACGTATGCTGCGCTTTTCAACAATCTTTTCCAACGCTGCGTTTATGGGCATGCCTCTTATCGCATCTGTTATAGGTGACGAGGCTCTTATATACGCGTCGATTTATAATATAACCTTTAATGCGTGGCTTTGGACTCTCGGAGTTTATATCTGCACGGCGAATAAGGACGTTGACGGTGACGGAACAGACGACGGAGCTGAGATAAGAAAGCATGACGGAATAAACTTCGTTAATGTTGCTACGCATCCCACGATGATTGCCGCGGCTCTCGGTCTTGTCTGCTTCTTCCTTTCCTTTGATGCCGATGCTGAGGGACTTCCGGTATACGCAACCTTCTTTATTAAGATATTAGACGATATCGCCGGTCTTGTTGCCCCTCTTTCTATGGTGATTTTGGGACTCAGACTTGCGGAAATTGATCTTCGCGGTTTCTTTAAGGAAAAGAATCTTTACGTATGTCTTGCGCTTCGACACGTTCTTCTTCCCACCGCGGTATATTTGGTGATGCGCTTGTTTACTCTTTTCCTTAACATCCATACCGATGTCATTACGTCGGTGCTTATAATGGCTTCCGCACCTATTGCCACAAGCGCGACCATGTTTGCGGAAAAATACGATTGCGATTCGGCTTACGTGAGCAAGGTCGTTGCCGTATCAACAATACTTTCAATACTGACGATGCCCCTTATATCGCTTCTTACGATGATATAACCGAGCGAAAAACAGGAGATTAAAATTGGAATTAAAAGAGATAAAAAGAAGCTTTAAAAAAGAGAAGCGTGGAATAAAATCCGCCTACAGAGGGACAAAAAGGAATAACAGAGCAGAGTATAAACGCCGTATCGACGAGCTTAAGACGCAGCATATTGAGGATATTGCGGGGAATTATACATCGCGCGGAAAACACGCTCCGCAAAATCCGCCGAAAAGGCATTTGCTTGAGGAAATAGGCAATGCGGTATCGCACGGACTTGGCTCGCTTTTTTCCACCGTTGCTATAATTCTTATGGCAACTCACGCTGATGACGTTTACGAAACTATTGGTGCGTGGGTGTATTTTTTCGGACTTTTCGTTATGTTCACTATGAGCTGTCTTTACCATGCGTTCCCGCACGGAAGCCGTGTTAAAAGACTTTTCAGAAGGTTTGACTATTCCTCTATTTATCTTCTGATAGGAGCTACGTTTGCGCCGATTCTTCTTTCGTACGTCGGTGGAACTTTTGGACTTGTATTCTTTATCATTCAATGGGCTGTTATAATAACCGGTATTTCTCTTGTCGGTGTTTTCGGTCCGACGAGGCTCAAGTTCATTCATTTTCCCCTTTATATTATTCTTGGCTGGTGCGGAATAATGTTTCTGCCTCATATGCTTAGGAGTGATCCTTGGTTTGCATTCTATATACTCGGTGGAGGAGTGATATATTCACTCGGCATAATTCCGTTCGCAATGAAAAATCGCGTAGCGCACTTTGTATGGCACTTCTTCGTGCTTGCGGGCGCAGTAATGCAGTGGGTAGGAGTATATTCTTATATTTATCTTAAATGATTTTGTGCTAAAGCTTTCGCCTATGGCGAGTGGAGGTTTAAATGAGTTTTCTGTATTTGCTTGAAAAGATAAGAATTCCGGTGTTGGATTTTATATTTTCAACAGTTACGCATATAGGTGAGGAAACGGTATTTCTTATAGTTGCGCTTCTTTTCTTTTGGTGCATAAATAAAAAGGAAGGATATTTTATACTTCTTTCGGGGCTTCTCGGAACGGTTATAAATCAGGCACTCAAGCTTGCGTTCAAAATTCCTCGCCCGTGGGTTAGGGATCCATCATTTACGATAGTTGAAAGCGCAAGGTCTGAAGCAACCGGATATTCATTTCCGTCAGGGCATACGCAGAACGTATCGACGACCTTTGGCTCTGTTGGAATATACTCAAAACGCACACCCGTACGAATTGTTTCGGTTGTAATTATAGCTTTAGTAGCTTTTTCCCGTATGTATCTCGGCGTACATACACCGCTTGACGTATGCGTATCGCTCGTTATCGGAGCAACTATAATTTTCGGTCTGTATCCGATTTTTTCAAATGAGGACAGATTTCACAAATTCATGCCGCTTGCGGTCGTTTTGTCTGTTATTATTACAGTGGGCCTTCTCCTTTACGTTTTTTTAATGTCAAGCGAGGGCGTTGACCCGCACAATCTTGCAAACGGAAGAAAAAACGCCTGCACCCTTTTCGGATGCACTCTTGCTCTCATTCCGGTGTATATCCTCGACACAAAATATATTAAATTTGAGACAGACGCTGCCTGGTATGCGCAGATATTTAAATTCGTCGGCGGACTGGTTGGGGTTCTTGCGATAAAGATCGGACTTTCATCCCCCCTTGTTTCGCTTTTCGGTAACGAGTATATTGCAAGGTCTGTAAGATATTTTCTTATAGTTATGTTCGCGGGGACTGTATGGCCCATAACGTTTGGATTTTTCTCTCGACTCAGAATAAGCTTTTGGGATAAGCTTACGGCAAAATCCGACAAATAATTTAACACGGTGCGTGGCTTCTCTTTGGAAACATTGTTGAATTTGTGTGTTTTTCGGAGGAAGCTGCGCATCTTTTTTTTCAAAAGGTGACAATTTTGTAATTTTTTACAAACCTCTTTACTTTTAAAAGATTTTATGTTATAATAATATGTATTTATATTTAACAGCGAAAGCAAGGTATATATCTTTATGAAGTGCCCCGCATGTAATTTCCAGGATTCAAGAGTTCTCGATTCAAGACCGATAGACGACGGAACGAGCATTAAGCGCCGCCGCGAATGTCCCTCCTGCGGCAAAAGATTCACAACCTACGAGGTTGTTGATACCGTTCCTATTGCGGTTGTGAAGCGTAACGGAGACCGTGAATTTTTTGATAAACACAAGCTTATGCTCGGTATAGAGCGTGCCTGCCAGAAGCGTCCCGTAGACGCCGGCGCGGTTGCCGCGGCTATCGAGGCTGAGCTTCAAAACGCTATCGTAACCGAAATAACCTCCACGCAAATCGGAGAAATGGTGCTTGCGCATCTTCGTGAGATCGATATCGTTTCATATATAAGATTCGCCTCGGTTTACAGGGAATTTCAGGACGTGGATTCCTTCATGGCGGAAATTAAATCGCTGAACAGACTTAATAAAAAGAAACTTTCAAAGGAAAGGCAGCCATCCGATGATTAAAAGTATGACTGCGTTCGGAAGAGCAAAGCTTGAGGGCGAGGATAAGGACGTTACCATCGAGATTAAGAGCGTTAATTCGCGCTTCTTTGATTGTACTGTCAAGATGCCGAGAGCATATCTCTTTCTTGAAGAACGCATAAAGGCTTACGTGCAGAAAAATGCCGTCTCTCGCGCTAAGGTGGACATTTTCGTTACTGTCGATTCGCATACGTCGGGTATCGGTGCCGTGTCGGTTGACAGGGCTTTTGCAGAAAGCTATATAAGCGCGCTTCGCTCACTTAAGGACGATTTCGGTCTCAAAGATGACATTTCGGTCATGAGCGTTGCGAGAAATCAGGATATATTCACTTATGACAAGCCCGAGGCAGACCTTGAAGGAGAGTGGGAGGTTATCCGCTCGGTTCTTGACGAGGCTATCGCCGGATACTCTGCTATGCGCACCGAGGAGGGACGCAAGGCTGAGGAAGATATCAAGGCTAAGATAGAACGAGTAAGAGAATTTGCTGACGAGGTTGAAAGGATATCCAATGAGGATACTGTAGGATACCGAGATAAGCTTGAAGC
>JAZSGJ010000078.1:0-6942 GCA_045532675.1 Eubacteriales bacterium
AAGTGAAATAAAATGAAACATATTGCTATTATACCGAATCCGAAAAAGGATAGGGATTTCTCAGTAACGAAAAATCTTGTTGAAAAGCTTGATTTTTTTGATTCGACTGTTTACATTGAAAAAAAATACGGCGAAAATTTGGATTTGCCGGTAGTTTTATACGATGAGTTTCCAAGATCCGCTGAGGCTATAATTGTCGTTGGCGGTGACGGCTCTGTGCTTGACGCATCGGTAACGGCTATTGAAAACGATATACCGCTTCTTGCTGTTAATCTCGGAAAAGTCGGATATCTCAGTGAGGTTGAACCGGATAATCTTGATATATTATCCTGTCTTTTCTCCGGAAAGTATGAAATTGAAGAAAAGATGCTTCTTTCTGTAACACAAGTCAGCTTCGGACTTGCGCATACGGCAGAGAGGCTTGCGGTTAACGACGTCATTGTCTCGCATGATAATTTCCTTGGAATTGCAAATTTTACGCTCGAAAACGGTGTCGGCAACTGTGTAAAATACAGAGCTGACGGTATGATACTTTCAACTCCTGCCGGCTCAACAGCGTATAATCTTTCTGCAGGTGGTCCTATCGTTTCTCACGATATAGATTCGATAGTCGCAACACCAATCTGCCCTCATTCTTTTTTTAACAGATCAATAATATTTAAGGCTACCGAAAATATTAAGCTCCGTAATATAAGCGATACCGTTTTAAATATAAGCATTGACGGAAGATATTTTACAAATCTTTCAAATAATGATGAGTGTATCATCAAAATGGCTGATAAAAAGCTTAAAATGATAACGTTCAGCGAAAACAATATGTTTTCAACCTTGTTTAAGAAGATGAGAATTCTGGAGGATATATAATGAAAAACACAAGACAGAAAAAAATACTCGAGCTGATTGAAAAATATGATATAGATACGCAGGAAACTCTTATCGAGCGTCTTTCCGAGGTGGGAGTCACGGTTACACAGACAACGGTTTCACGTGATATAAAGGAACTTAAGCTCGTAAAGGGAATGACGGCACGCGGTACTTATAAATACATTGTTCCCGAGGTGAAACGCGATAACAATGCGCCTATTCTCAATTCGGCTCTTACCGAAGCTGTAATTAAAATTGAAGCTGCAAGAAATATAGTTGTTGTAAAGACGTTTCCTGGTATGGCGAATGCTCTTGCAGTTTGCGTGGATTCTCTTGAGCAGCAGCATATTGTTGGCTCCGTTGCGGGAGACGATACCATTCTTCTTGTTATCAAAGACGATGATATGGCAAAATCGGTAGAGGAAAAATTAAAGAGTGTATTTGGAGTAAAATAAAATGCTTCTTTCCTTACATATAGAAAATCTTGCTGTAATTAAAAATATAGATATAGATTTTCCTTTCGGATTTATTACTCTCTCCGGCGAGACCGGTGCGGGAAAGTCCATAATTATAGACAGCATAAATCTTTTGCTTGGCTCAAAGGCTGATAAGGAGCTTATACGAAACGGAGAATCGTCGGCTATGGTCAGCGGCGTTTTTTCGGGACTATCAAAGGCTTCGCTTGCGGTTATGTCAGAGTGCGGTGTTTTGCCGGATGATGACGGAAATCTTCTCGTACAGAGAAATGTCACGATTGACGGACGCTCGAATATAAAAATAAACGGTAGAGCTGTTACGCTTTCTGTTCTCAGAAGTATTGCTCCGTCGATAGTAAGTATTCACGGTCAGAGTAATACCGCGGCTCTTGTTGATTCAAAGAATCAGCTTGAATTAATTGATACTTACGCGGGCGTCTCCGAGCTTCTTCGCAAGTACCGTGAAGCGTATTTTCACTATGAACAAATAACACGTGAAATTAAAAACATTTCGGAAAAAGAACACGAGCGTGAGCGTTTAGGCGAAATTTTAACTTACCAGATTAACGATATTGATTCATACGCTCTTCACGATGGCGAAGAAGAAGAACTTATAGATAAAAAGCTTAAGATAAAGAACAGCGAAAAAATAACGAGAAATGCGGGATTTGTTTTTAAGGCTCTTAAGGGAAGCGAAAAGGGAAGCGTTGCTTTTCTGCTTGATAAGAGTGCCACAGCCCTTCAGCAACTTTCAGATGTAATTCCGGAATTTTCGGATTTCTCCGAGAAGCTATGCGATTTTCTTTATCAAATAGAGGATATCGCAGAAGAGGTATATTCTCATTTGTCAGGTCTTGACGAGGACCCCGAGCAAACGCTTAACGAAATTGAATCACGCCTTGATAAAATTTCCAAGCTGAAGCGTAAATACGGATTTACGGTTAAGGACATATTAGAGTTTAGGGACAATGCTGCAAGGGAACTTGATTCGCTTGAAAATTCAGAAGCTCTTATAAAGGAACTTCTTGAAAAGCAGAAGGAGGCATACAAAAACGCTTTGTTTCTCGCTGATGAGCTTCACGAGAAAAGATGCTCGGCGGCAAAAGAAATTGAATCCGAGGTCAAAAAAACTCTTGAATTTCTCGATATGCCCAAGGTCGTATTCTTTGCGTCAATCAAGGAAGATTTTAAGGGAGGAGAGAAGATTCTTAACGAAAGCGGAAGCGATAATATAGAATTTTACATCAGCGCAAACAGAGGAGCTGACGCACAACCGATTTCCAAGGTTGCATCAGGCGGTGAACTTGCCAGAGTTATGCTTGCGCTTAAATGTGTAATTGCGGATAAGGATGGTATTTCAACGGTTATATTTGATGAGATTGATGCAGGCGTTTCCGGAAAGACAGCGAGAAAAATAGGAATAAAAATGCTTTCTATATCAAAGAGTACACAGTTGATTTCGGTTACTCACAGCGCACAGATTGCGTCTCTTGCCAACTCTCATTACCTTATTTCAAAGTCGGATATTAACGGAAAAACAGAAACAACAGTTAAGGAGCTTGACAGAGAAGGAAGAATTAACGAGCTTTCAAGAATACTTGGAGGTATTGATATAACCGAATCTCAGCGAAAAGCGGCTATAGATATGCTCGATGAAAAAATAGAATATAATTAATTACCGAGGATGCTTTATATATGCTTCGATGCTTTACGGAGTTTCTCAAAAAGCATGACGTTGAATATGTTGAATCATTTGATATTTCGTCTGTATCCTCAATTGGAATAGGCGGAAAAGCTTGCTTAGCAGTAATGCCAAATGACGCGGATAAATTAATTAAAGTATTGGATTTTATAATAAGTAACCGAATTAAATACAAAATCGTCGGTCAGATGTCAAATATACTTCCATCGGATGCTTTATATGATGGCGTGTTGGTTTTAACACGTAAAATGCAAGGATATTCAGTGGCAGAAAATGTTTTGACTGTCAATTGCGGAGCTAAGCTGTCAAGCGTTCTGTCAAGGATTGCAAAGATTAACCTTGGTGGGATGGAAGAGCTTTTCGGAATTCCCGGAAGTGTCGGCGGAATGGTATTGGGAAATGCGGGTGCGTACGGTAAATCCATATTGGATTTTTTTGTAGATGCCGAAATTTACTCCCCATCAAAAAAATGCGTGAGTTTATTTGATTGCAGTCAGATGAATTTTTCGTACCGAAACAGCAGTATTAAAAATACGGATAATGTTTTACTTTCGGCGCGTTTTTCTCTTGATTATGTCCCGTATGAAATAATAAAAGAGAAAATGAAAGATGTAATTTCAAAAAGAAAAAAAGCGCAGCCATATTTTGCGAAAAGTCTTGGAAGTATTTTTTTGCGTTGCGGTGATATTCCGACCTCGCTTATGATAGATAGGCTTGGCTTAAAGGGCTACAGGATTGGCGGCGCCGAAATTTCGACGAAGCATGCGGGGTTTATAATCAATAAAGAAAACGCATCCTCAGAGGACGTAAAGGCGTTAATTTCATTCGTTAAAGAAAAAATTTCCTCTTTCTACGGTGTGATGCCCAAGGAAGAGATTGAATACTTAAATTAGGAGGCAGAATGTCTTTTTTATCTGAGCGTAAAAACGAAATAATTGAACAGAGCTATAAAAATGTCTGCTGCCGCCGCGCAATGCTTAGCGGAGTTTTATTTTCCAAAGGATTTATTTTTGATGGTAAAATAAATATAAAAGTAGAAAACGCAGAGCTTGCGGAATATATTACAAACCTTATTTCGGATATTTTTATGAAAGAAGCAGTGGTCTCGAATGCCAAGGGCGGTGGAAGATGTAAGCTTATTTCATTTTCGTCTCCTGCGGCTGAAAGATATATTAATTCTCTTATCGGAGAGAGTAGCGATTTTTTTTCGGAAAAATGTCCTTTATGCAAATCTGCGTTTTTAAGAGGCGTATTTCTTTCATGCGGAAGAATTACCGATCCTAAAAAACAGTACAGACTTGAATTCGCGCCGCTCTCGAATCATGATAAACTGCTGGAGATTCTCGCAGACCTTGGACTTAATTTTTCATTGATCCAACGAAGAAGAGAAAAAGTACTTTATTCATCAAACAGCATCGTGGTTGAAGATTTTTTTGCCGCGGTAGGAATGAACTCCACGGTTTTTACTTTAATGAACAATAAAATTGAAAATGATTTTAAAAACAGTGCAAACAGAATAAGAAACTGTGAAACGAATAATATTTTGAAAAGCGTTTCTGCATCGGCGAGATGCGTGCGAGCGATTGAATCTCTTGAACGTGCAAACCTTCTTTCGACTTTGCCGGATGAGCTCGAATTGACAGCGAGAAAAAGACTTGAATTCAGAGATTATTCTCTTGCAAGGCTTGCAGCGGAATTTACCCCGCCGATTTCAAAGCCGGGACTTTCTCACAGACTCAATAAAATTGTTGATATTGCAGAAAGTTTAATTCATGAAGATATAGAATAAAAAATATGAAAGGATAGCGATATGGGAGAGTTTGTGCATCTGCATCTTCATACTGAATACAGTCTGCTTGACGGTGCTGCAAAAATCTCCGAAATAGCAGATAAGGCAATAGCCGAGGGACAGGATGCGGTAGCAATTACTGACCACGGGGTGATGTACGGAGCTGTCGAATTTTATACAAGCCTGAAAGAAAAAGGTGTAAAGCCGATAATCGGTTGTGAAGTTTACGTAGCCTCAAGAAGCCGCCTTATGAAAGAAGGAAAGCAGGACTCGTCCGGCAACCATCTTATTTTGCTTTGTAAGGATGCTATAGGATATAAAAATCTATGTTATATGGTGTCCATGAGCTTTGTAGACGGATTTTATACAAGACCGAGAATTGACATGGAGCTTCTTAAAAATCATCACGAGGGTCTTGTAGCTCTTTCGGGTTGCGTTGCAGGTAAAATTCCGCAGTGCATACTCTCGGGAAGTATGGACGAGGCGGAGCGCACGGCGCTTGAATTCCACGAGCTTTTCGGTGACGATTTTTATCTTGAAATTCAGAATCATGATTTGGATGATGAGCGCAAAATTGCGTACGGAATTAAAATAATCAGCGAAAAGTTTGATATTCCGATGGTTGCAACAAATGACGTTCATTATATTGAAAGAAGAGATGCAGATACGCAGGCTATTCTCATGTGTATCCAGACGGGTAATGTAATTACCGACGGTAAGCCGTTTGGGTTTGAAACGGATGAATTCTATTTTAAATCAACCGCCGAAATGAAAACTCTTTTTGCTTCTTTTAAGGATGCGGTGTCAAATACTGTCAGAATAGCAGAAAAATGCAATTTCGATTTTGAGTTTGATAAGCTTCATTTGCCCGATTTTCAGGCTGCTGACGGACTTTCTCATAAAGAAAAACTTAGAAGCGACACATATTTTGGTTTTGAAAAAAAGATTAAAGAGGGCAGATTTGATTTCTCTGTTCACCTGCGCAACGAATATATAGAACGTATAGAGTACGAGCTGTCCGTTATAGATAAAATGGGATTTAATGCATATTTTCTCATTGTCAGCGATTTCGTTTCCTATGCGAAAAGGAGTGATATTCCCGTTGGACCGGGAAGAGGCTCGGGCGCAGGAAGCCTTGTTGCATTCTGCATAGGAATTACAGACGTTGACCCTATAGCTTTCGATTTGCTTTTTGAGAGATTTTTGAATCCCGAAAGAGTTTCAATGCCTGATTTTGATATTGATTTTTGTTATAATAGGCGTGAAGAGGTTATAGATTACGTAAAAAGGAAGTACGGCGAGGATAGGGTCAGCCAGATTGTAACCTTCGGAACTCTTGCGGCCAGAGCCGCGGTAAGAGACGTAGGACGGGCACTCGGTATGCCGTACAGCCGTGTTGATACCGTTGCAAAGCTCATTCCGAAAGAGCTGAATATAAGTATTGAATCGGCTCTTCAAACAAGGGAATTGAAAGAGATATACAATGAGGATAAAGAGGTTAGAAAACTGATTGACATCAGCCGCAGCCTTGAGGGAATGCCACGCCATGCATCTACCCATGCGGCAGGCGTTGTTATTACCGAAAAACCTACCTATGAATACGTGCCGCTGTCTTATAGCGGAACCGGTGTAGTTACACAGTTTGACATGAATACCGATGCAAAACTTGGACTTGTTAAATTTGATTTTCTCGGTCTAAGATATCTTACCGTAATCTACGATGCTGTAACTGCTATAAAAGAAAAAAATCCCGATTTCGATTTGTCACGTATACCGCTTGATGATGCGGCAACCTTTAAGCTTCTTTGTGACGGACGCACTGACGGTGTTTTTCAGCTTGAGTCAGGCGGAATGAAGCAGGTGCTTTCAAGGCTTTTACCTTCAAATCTTGAGGACATTATTGCTTGCATAGCTCTTTTCAGACCCGGACCAATGGATTCAATAGATAAATTTATAGCAAGAAAGCATGGAAAAGAAAAGACAGAATACAAAATTCCGCTTCTAAAAGATATTCTAGACGTTACTTACGGTGGTATTGTTTATCAGGAACAAGTAATGCAGATCTGGCGTACTCTTGCGGGGTATTCGTATGCCAGAGCGGATATCGTAAG
>JAZSGJ010000014.1:0-7559 GCA_045532675.1 Eubacteriales bacterium
GTTGTATAATTACCTCGCTGCTTTGTGTGTGGTTTTTTGTGGTAATTAAATTATACAACAAAGCAAGCGGATGCTCAATACCTTTTCGGTAAAGAACATCCGCTTTTTTCTTATTTTAGGCTAAGTTAATGACTCAGCCCCTTTTGAAATTATTTCTGTTCTTCTTTGGAAAGTTGCTTAAGGTATGCGTTTATGAAGCCGTCGATTTCTCCGTCCATAACCGCGTCGATGTTTCCGTCCTCGTACCCCGTTCTCGTATCCTTTGCGAGGGTGTACGGCATAAAGACGTAGCTTCGAATCTGGCTACCCCATTCGATATTTGCCTTGTTGCCCTGAATATCCTCAATTCTCTCAAGCTTTTCGCGCATCTTGATTTCCATGAGCTTGGATTTAAGCATTTTCATTGCCGTTTCCTTGTTCTGAAGCTGGCTTCTCTCAGTCTGGCAGCCTACAACGATACCCGTAGGCTTATGAACAATTCTGATTGCCGAGTCGGTTTTGTTGATGTGCTGACCGCCCGCACCGCTTGAGCGGTGAGCGGTAACTTCAATATCCTCGTCGCGTATAACGATGGAGTCGTCATCTTCAAATTCCGGCATAACCTCAACCGAGGAGAATGACGTATGTCTTCTTCCGGACGCGTCAAACGGAGATATTCTTACGAGGCGGTGAACACCGTTTTCGCTTTTAAGATATCCGTAGGCATTTATTCCCTCGACCATAATAGTCGCGGATTTGATTCCTGCTTCGTCTCCGTCAAGCCAGTCAATAAGCTTAACGTTGAATCCGTGCTTCTCGCCCCAACGGGTATAAAGGCGGTAGAGCATTGATGCCCAATCCTGCGCCTCTGTGCCGCCTGCACCGGGATGAAATGAAACTATCGCGTTATTTTTGTCGTACGGACCCGAGAGCAGAACCTCAATTCTCTTTTTTTCGGCTTCGTTTTCTATAAATTCGGTTTCCGAAACAACCTCTTCGACCGAGTCCTCGTCGTTTGCTTCAATAGCCATTTCACAAAGGGTGTATGCATCCTCAAGCTTTGCTTCAAGCTCCTCATAGCTTTCAACCTTGTTTTTAAGCTGCTTTATTTCCTGGAGCTTCTTTGAAGATTTATCCGCATCGTTCCAAAAGTCCTGAACCATCGTTTCGCGTTCAAGGTCTGCTGCACGCTCCTTGGCTTCTTCTATTCTTAACTGATTACCAAGCTCGGCTAAGATGCCTCTGAGCTCGTTTAATTTTCTTTTCGCTTCTTCAAGCGCAACAATCATCGTTTAAACCGTACCTTCCCGCGGGGAGTTCCGCATAAAATATCAAATCTTTTTTTATTAACCGTATTATTATACCACAAAAAAATATAAATGTAAATAGCTTTGGCACATTTGGTAAAAAACGCCTGTCAAATGACGCGGGATTTGTCATTGACAGCTCCGAGGGGCGCGTTGACGGAATTCCGATTAACAGTGCGAAACATACCGTAAGCGCATATACCGATGAAGAAATTGCCGCGATAGTTGCCACAGCAAAGTCTCTCGGTGACATAATAATCGTTGAATGGGGAGAGATACCGGAGATTCGTGTCTTCATATATCTTGGAGATTCCATTCTTCTTTCTATAAGCTCGGCTGACGGCGTGTGCTGTTATAAAATGATATCGGACAACGAATTAAATAATATTCCGGTGACGCTTCTTGCTTATGACAGATACGCGATTTTGCGTCCATCTATGAAATAAAGAATTAATAAATTTCTATTGATTTTTTTAAAATACTGTGATATACTAACTGTGTAAAATCAAGTTGAAAGGCTGAAAACACATGAAAGTAACAAAAGAAACGCTTATAGGCGATATTCTCGACTTTGACGTTGAAACTGCGCAGTTCTTTTTCGAAATAGGAATGCACTGCCTTGGATGCCCTCATTCAAGGGGAGAGTCCATTGAGGATGCTTGCACTGTTCACGGTACTGACGCGGACGCTCTTGTTAAGAAAATAAACGAGTTCCTCGAGTCAAAAAAATGAAATCCCCTGCAATAGGAAAAAGACTTCTTTCCGCATCGGGATTCGTAAGGCTGGGTGCGTATTTTGCTGATATTGGCACGGATCACGCATACCTGCCTTTGTTTTTACTCGGAGAGGGAAGAATCACACACGCTGTATGCGCTGATATAAACGAGGGGCCGCTTGAGAGCGCAAGACGGAATGTTGAGGAATTTGGATACACGGATTCGGTTTCATTCGTTTTAACCGACGGAGCTTCGGGGCTTGAGGGCATGGGCATTACAGATTATGCGATATGCGGTATGGGCGGCGAGCTTATTTGCAATATTATCGAGAGTTCACGGCATCTTAAAGAGAGAGGGGTACGACTTATTCTTCAGCCGATGTCACGTCAGAGCACCCTCAGAAAATATCTTGCGAAATCCGGATTTTCAACCGTGGGAGAGGAGTATTCGCTTGACGGTGGAAAATATTATCTTTGCCTTGCGGCAGAGTATACGGCAGAGATGCGCGAAATCTCGGATTTTGAGGCGGAATTTGGCGATGTAGGTCCCCGTGCAGAGTTTTCTCCCGAAAAACTCGGTTATTTTGAGATGAAAATAAAGGCGCTGCGCCGTGCCAAAGACGGAAAAAGATTAAGCGGTCAGGAATGTCCGGAGGAGCTATTGCTTTCAGAGCTTGACAGGAAAATGAATTCTTAGGAAAAGAGAGGAAAAAATATGACGGTAAAAAAATTATACGAAAAGCTTACCGAGAGGATTCCCGAGCATCTTTCATGCGATTGGGATAACGACGGAATTATGTGTGCATCGGATTTTTCTGCCGAGGTAAATAATATTCTTATCACTCTTGACGTTACCGAGGAAATAGTTGATTACGCAATAGGAAGAAATTTTGACCTTATAATATCGCACCATCCGCTCATATTTAAGCCGATTGGAAAGGTAACGGAGGAAAATCACATTTCAAGAAAGATTATAAAGCTTATTTCAAATAACGTGTCTGTTTTTTCATTCCATACGAGAGCGGATAAGGTTGTTGGCGGGGTTAACGATTTGCTTGCGAAGGCTATAGGACTTACCGACGTTATACCGTTTGGCGAGGACTGCCTCGGAAGAATAGGAACGCTTCCCGAGGAATGTGAGCTTGAGGAATTTGCAGATAATATAAAAACGGCTCTCGGAGCTGATTCGGTCAGATTTGCAGACGCCTATAATCCCGTGAAGCGCGTCGCGCTCGTCGGTGGTGACGGAAAGGATTACGTAAAGGATGCGCTCATTTCAGGCGCGGATACGTATCTTTCGGGCAGACTCAGCTACAACGTAATGGAAGAGGCGTCCGATATGGGAATAAATCTTATTGAGGCGGGACATTATTTTACCGAGTTTCCCGTAACGTCGTTTTTCTCGTCACTCGTTTCCTCTATCGACGGAAACGCGTATATAGAGATCGCGGATTCAAATATGATAAAAACCGTATAATAATAGTGTTTGCCCCGATTCAGTTAAATGAGTCGGGGTGTTTTTGGAACATAATATAAATTTATTGGACGATTTGGCAAAGACAAAACCGGATAATTTGTTAGAACACTAACATAAAACATGAAAAGAAGAAAAACATTCTTACAGTAAAAAATACAGGTGACGGTGGCTTCCATTTTCAGACGAACGGAAAAAGTTCGGGAATGCTGTCAAGATACGGATTCCTTCAGAGCTGGTCGCAAATAAACGGTTGGGCAAGTCACAAGCTTCCCGACGGAATAAAGCCTCTTCGAGATATCAAGATTGCAGTTCACAACCCGAACGTAAAATCGGTAACGCTTGACGGCACGGATGTCGATTTTGAGATGATTGATAACGTTTGTTACGTTCTCAAGGCAGAAGACCACGCAAAGAGAAAACTCAGCTTCAACGTTGAGTCGTAAAAAATGGCTGTCTCACGTGATTTGAGGCAGCCTTTTATATTTCGTGGATAGAAATAACTGAAGAGTTATCAAACGAAGAGCGCACAGTGCTTGTTTTGATTTTAATACTGAAGAGAATAATGGGACGGCGGAATAATGATTTTAAGTTTTTCTATTTCACGTCTTATTGCCGCCTGCGTTTTTCTCTGAGGCCTGTCGAGGGGCAATCTGACTTCGGATCCGCACAGTCCCATAACACTCATAGCGTATTTTATCGGGGAGGGGTTGGTTTCCTTAAACATCAGCTTTATAAAATCAAGAAGCAAAAGTTGTGAGCTTAACGCCGATTCTTTATTTCCGTCAAAACAGTCCTTGCACATTTTGCTGACGGTGTCCGGATATATGTTTGATATAACCGAGATTACACCCATTCCGCCGGAGGAGAGTGTTGTGTATATCTGTGAATCGTTACCTGCATAAAGATATAGCTCGTCACCGAATTTTAACAGCTCGGTAAGGCGGTCGACAGAATCCGACGCTTCCTTTATTGCAACAATGCTTTCTTCCTTCGCAAGCTCCTCAAGTTGCGAAACGGTTAAATTTACGCCTGTACGGCTTGGGACGTTGTAAAGTATTATTGGGGTGTCCGATAATGCGGCAATTCTCTTATAATGCTTAATTACACCGCTGTGAGTACCTTTGTTGTAATACGGGGTAACGATTAGCACGGCGTCACAGCCTATGTCTGCAGCGCGTCGGGTGTGATTTATAACCATTCTTGTGTCGTTTGTTCCGGTGCCGAGAATTATTTTGGCGCGCCCATTCGTCTTGTCCTTGACGAATTTGTACATCTCGTATCTCTCACTGTCGGATAAGGTTGCCGCTTCTGCCGTCGTGCCGCCGACAACGAGAGCTTCAATGCCGCCTCGAATCTCGAATTCTATAAGATTTGAAAGGGCATCGTAGTCTATCCGCCCTCTTTTCATAGGCGTTATAAGCGCGGTAGCTGCACCGCGGAAAATTAAATTCTTTTTCATTTTCTGTGTACCCTTGAAAAAATAATAATTATAGTGTATAATGTACACAGTAATATTTTATGAAAGAGCGTCGCTTTTGGGCACGAATCGGAATGGATTTGATATGAAGGAAATAAAGCAGGAAATAATAAACGAAAGAGTAAATACAACACTTAAGACGAGTGATTTTTATTATGACTTACCCGAGGAGCTTATAGCACAAACTCCAAGCGCTGAGCGCGATAAGTGCCGTCTTATGGTTCTTGATCGAGCATCAGGGCGTATTGAGCATAAGATTTTTTCGGATATAATCGATTATCTTAATCCGGAGGATATGCTCGTTGTAAATTCGTCAAAGGTTATTCCGGCGCGCCTTATAGGAAAAAGCGAAAAGACGGGCTCGTCAATGGAGCTTTTGCTTCTTCGTATGCTTGATTCGGGGGAGTGGGAAACTCTCGTGCGCCCGGGAAAACGCGCTAAGGTCGGCGCTGCTTTCAATTTTTCGGATATTCTTAAGGCGACGGTTACCGATATCGTCGATGGTGGCAACCGTACCGTAAAATTCGAGTACGATACCGACAAATACGGCAATATTTACGAGGTTCTTGACGCTGTCGGAAACATGCCGCTTCCACCTTACATAACCGAAAAATTAAAAAATAAAGAGGATTACCAGACGGTATACGCGAAGAAGGAGGGCTCAGCCGCAGCTCCTACAGCCGGACTTCATTTCACACGCGAGCTTATAGAAAAAATAAAAGCCAAAGGCGTAGGTTACGGCGAGGTCACTCTTCACGTAGGCCTCGGCACATTCCGTCCCGTTAAGGTTGATAATATTGAGGAGCACCTCATGCACGGAGAATATTTCTATATGCCCGACGAGGTTGCGGATGAAATAAACAGAAGGCGGGAAAACGGCGGAAGAATAATTGCCGTAGGAACGACATCGAGCCGCGTTCTTGAAAGCGTTTCGGATGCGGACGGGCACGTTAACGCAATAAAAGGTGAAACAGGGATATTTATTTATCCCGGATATAAATTTAAGGCGACGGATGCGCTCATTACTAATTTTCATCTGCCGGAGAGTACGCTCATAATGCTTGTGTCGGCTCTTGCGGGCAAGGATTTCGTTATGTCGGCGTATAAGAGTGCGGTTGATGAAAAATATCGATTTTTCTCCTTTGGCGACGCGATGCTGATTGTATAAATTGTGTGATACTGCGTTAAAGCTTCGACTCGGCCAAATGCCGTATGTAATTACGGCTTCATCTCATTCGCGCCCTTACGCCTTGTCTACGACAATTTCTACTAAACGGCAAATTTGTTAAATAAGAAAGGCTTTTTATGAATTTTGTTTGCCCTAAGTGCGCAAATCCTCTTATAGAAGATGGGGGAAGCGCGAAGTGTATAAACGGACACGCCTTTGACAGAGCGAAGGCGGGGTACTATAATCTAATGCTGTCATCGGTCGGCGGAACTCACGGTGATAATCGTGAAATGGTTGAAGCGAGGCGCGCTTTTCTTGACACGGGGGCGTATAAACCGCTTGCGGACAGGGTTTGTGCGCTTATAGCGAAAAATATTCGTGGCGGACTTGTGCTTGATATCGGGTGCGGCGAGGGATATTACACCGATATTATTGAAAAAAGCCTGAGCGATTCGGGAATTTGCGTTGCCGTATCTGCGTTTGATATTTCACGCGATGCCGTAAAATACGCCGCAAAGAGAAATAAACGCATTGAGCTTGCGGTTGCAAGCGCGTACAGGATGCCCGTCGCGGACGGCAGCTTTGACTGCGCCGTAAATATGTTTTCTCCGCTTGCTTCGGACGAGGTGCTGAGAGCGCTTAAGCGCGGGGGGATATTCGTTATGGGGATTCCCGGAGTTGAGCATCTTTTCGGACTTAAGGCGGCGGCATACGAAAAACCGTATAAAAACACCGTAGCAGACTCGAAAATCGACGGATTTGAGCTTGTCTCTGAGGAAAACGTAAAATACAGTATAGTTCTTGATAGTAAAGATAAAATAAAATCGCTTTTTATGATGACACCGTATGCTTACAGGACGGGACGGGTTGAGCGGGAGCGGATATTGGCTCTTGAAAAATTGGAGACGGAAGTCGAATTTATAATTTTTGTGTATAAAAAGCTTTAAGCGGTGCGCTTTTTGTGCAAAATAACAATTGACATGAAAGACTGTAAATTATATAATTATAGAAAACTCTAAAATGAACGGAGATGCTTATGGATTTGAAGCACGGAAAATATCTCGGCGTTGATTACGGTGACGTGCGCACCGGTCTTGCAGAATGTGATATTTCGGGTATGCTCGCGAGCGGAATTGCCACAATATCGGAGGGCGGAATGCGAAATACCGCTATCCGTGTCGCAAAAGAAGCCGAATCCCGAGGATGCAAAAAAATAATAATCGGACTTCCGAAAAACATGGACGGAAGCGAGGGCGGAAGGGTAGATACGGTTCGCGCCTTTGCAAATCTTCTTTCGGAAATTACCGATATACCGATTGATTTTTACGACGAGCGAATGAGCACTATGGTGGCGTACCGCTTTCTTGACGGAAGCGGTACGTTCGGAAAAAAGCGCAAATCGGCGATAGACACGCTGTCAGCCGAGATAATTCTTC
>JAZSGJ010000034.1:0-20247 GCA_045532675.1 Eubacteriales bacterium
AAAAGTTGACGTTATTTCAGTTTCAATTATCGAAAATAAGATGAAAAAGTCTTTTGCCGCTCGTGCAGAAGCCATGTTCTCTTGGCTTTTGACCGTGTTTGACAAAATTGACGAAAAAAATCTAAATGGATTGGAATAATCCGTTAGGAGGAAACGATGAAAAAAATTGCAATTGCGATAATTTTTTTGTGCGCATTAATAAGCGTTGGAGGATGTGCCCCTATGAGTAAGACTTTGGAAAAAATCAAAGGACAGGACGGCCTTTTTGCCGTTATCGAAACATCAAAAGGAGATATTCTCCTTGAGCTTTTTTACAAGGAAACGCCGCTGACAGTAACAAACTTTGTCGGCCTTGCAGAAGGAACATTGACAGCTGCAAACAAAAAGCCTTTCTATAACGGCTTGAAGTTTCACCGCGTAATCAGCGTTGCAAACGGCGACGGTCAGGATTTTATGATTCAGGGCGGCGACCCGGACGGCAACGGAACCGGTGGATCAAAGGATACTATTGTCGGAGAGTTTTCATCAAACGGACATAGTAACGATATTAGCCATATACGAGGCGTTATTTCAATGGCGCGTTCAAACGATCCCGATTCGGCATCAAGTCAGTTTTTTATCTGTAACGCGGATGCTTCGACAAGCCTTGACGGCAGTTATGCGGCATTCGGTTACGTGATTAAGGGAATGAGTGTTATTGACAAAATAACAGAAAATGTTTTCCCAAAAACCGCATATGCGGAATACTATGGTAATTATAAGTACGACTCTTATTATGGAATTACCTATCATGAAATCTGGAATTATATCGGAAACGGTACGGTTGAGAAAGACGCAGATAAGCCTGTTATTGAATATATAAAAGTGCTCGATAATTACAGGCATTGACAAATTTTCTAAAAGATATAAAAAATAGTTGAATTTTGTGCTTGACACGGGCGCGTATAATATGATAAAATATACTTTAATATAAAGATTTTTAAAAGCGAGGATTATAAAAATGGCTACTTATTTCAGTGAACCCTCACATACCTTCAGTGAGTATCTGCTTGTTCCCGGTTATACCGACGAGCGCTGCATACCTGCGAACGTTTCTCTGAGAACACCTCTTGTTAAGTACAGAAAGGGCGAGGAAGAATGCCCTCTTATGATGAATATTCCCATGGTTTCCGCAATCATGCAGTCTGTTTCAAATGACACGATGGCTATTGCTCTTGCAAAGGAAGGCGGAGTTTCCTTTATATACGGAAATCAGACTATTGAGGATGAGGCGGCAATGGTTGCCCGCGTTAAAGGATATAAGGCAGGATTTGTTGTAAGCGATTCTAACCTTACACCCGAAAGTACTCTTGCGGACGTTCTTGAGCTCGCGGAAGAAAAAGGCCACTCCACAATGGCTGTTACCGACGACGGAACCTCAAACGGAAAGTTGCTCGGTATCGTTACCGGAAGAGACTACCGCGTTTCCCGTATGAGCACCGACGAGAAGGTTAAGAATTTCATGACTCCACTCAAAAAGCTCATTATAGCCCCCGAAGGAACAACGCTTAAGGAGGCAAACGATATCATCTGGGATAATAAGCTTAACTCACTTCCTATCGTAGATAAAAAAGGAAATCTCAAATATTTCGTATTCCGTAAGGACTACTCGCAGCATAAGGAAAATCCCCAAGAGCTTCTTGATGCGAACAAGAGCTACGTCGTTGGCGCGGGAATCAATACCCGTGACTATGAAAAGAGAGTTCCCGCTCTCGTTGAAGCAGGTGCTGACGTGCTTTGCATAGACTCCTCAGAGGGATATACCGTTTGGCAGAAGAATACCATTGATTTCATACGCAAAAAGTACGGCAACAATGTTAAAGTCGGTGCCGGAAATATCGTTGACAGAGAGGGCTTCCGTTTCCTTGCCGAGGCCGGCGCTGACTTTATAAAAATAGGAATCGGCGGCGGTTCTATCTGCATTACCCGTGAGACTAAGGGAATCGGACGCGGTCAGGCGAGTGCCGTTATCGAGGTTGCCGCAGCGCGTGACGAGTACTTCAAGGAAACAGGTGTATATATTCCTATCTGCTCCGACGGAGGTATAGTTCACGACTATCATATGACTCTTGCTCTTGCAATGGGCGCTGATTTTATGATGCTCGGAAGATATTTCGCAAGATTTGATGAGTCTCCCACACCCAAAACCATGGTTAACGGTCAGTACGTTAAGGAATATTGGGGCGAAGGTTCTAACAGAGCGAGAAACTGGCAGAGATACGACCTTGGCGGAAAAGCTAAGCTTTCTTTTGAGGAGGGTGTTGACTCTTACGTAACCTATGCGGGCTCGCTTCACGATAACGTTGAGAAGTCTCTTTATAAGGTGAAATCCACCATGTGTAACTGCGGCGCGATTACTATAGAGGAGCTTCAGGAAAAGGCAAAGATTACTCTTGTTTCTGCAACGAGTATCGTTGAGGGCGGTTATCACGACGTAATGCTCAGAGGAACTTCCCCTGTAAAATAATAAAAATAAGGGAGGCGGATACGCCTCCCGTGTTAAGTTAAAGGATGATGAGACATGAGTCTTTATATACCCGAGGGATACCGCTCGGTTCCCGACGTTTACAGAACACAGAAGGCAATAGCCTTTATAAAAGAGACATTTCAGCAAAGACTTGCCGTAACGCTTAATCTCAAACGCGTAAGCGCCCCCCTCTTTGTCGCTGAGTCCTCGGGGCTTAACGATAACCTTAACGGTTATGAGCGCCCCGTGTCATTTGATATTCCCGCGGTCGGAGAATCTGCGCAGGTTGTTCACTCCCTTGCAAAATGGAAAAGACTTGCGCTTAAGGAATATCATTTTTACGTTGGAAACGGTCTTTACACTGATATGAATGCAATAAGACGTGACGAGGAGCTTGACAATATACACTCGGTATACGTTGACCAGTGGGATTGGGAAAAGGTTATAACCCGTGAGGACAGAAACCTTGATTACTTAAAGGACACAGTTCGCAAAATTGTGAACGTTATTTGTGACACAAGTGAGCTTCTTAAGGTTGATTTTCCCGAATTTTCGGTTGACCTTGAGAGAGAGGTGTTCTGCATAACCTCATCCGAGCTTGAGGACATGTATCCGACCCTTACTCCCAAGGAGCGGGAGAACGCTATTGCGAAAAAGTACGGAACCGTATTTATTATGCAGATCGGCGGAAAGCTTAAGAGCGGAGAGCCTCACGACGGAAGAGCTCCCGATTATGACGACTGGGAGCTTAACGGAGATATTCTGTTCTATAATAAGGTGCTTGACAGAGCCTTTGAAATATCGTCGATGGGTATCCGTGTTGACGAAAAGTCGCTTGACAGGCAGCTCACAGAGCGCGGATGTGATGACAGACGAAATCTTCCGTTTCATAAAATGCTTCTTGCAGGTGAGCTTCCGCTAACAATCGGCGGCGGTATCGGTCAGTCAAGACTTTGTATGCTTATGATGGGCTGCGCTCATATAGGTGAGGTTCAGTCAAGTATATGGGATAAGGATACTGTTGAAGGTTGCAAAAAAGCGGGTATTCGCTTACTCTAAGGTTAATATAAAAACGTGTGCTTTTCCCGGCTGCGCAGGCTAAAAAAGCATACGTTTTCTTATTTTCTGTACAAATATATAGTAAAAAACATAAACAATGTATTTAATATTGCAATTACACAGTATAACCAGAAGAAAGACTCAGGCGCGAAAATAAATAACCCCATACATATAAACTGAATATATTGGGAAGCAACGTGAAGCTTCTCGTTGCACAGCATATGCTCGTCAAAGCATAGAATATGGCTTATCGGAATTGTAATAAACAATAAAAGCAAAAGCGGCCATAACTTGCCTAAAGTAAAACTGATGGTAAAAGAAATTGTGCCCCAAAAAATCGTCCACAAAATCAATTCAATAAACCTTAACGGCTTTTTTAATATTTTTTTCATATAACTGTTACTTCCTTGTTTTGTGAAGTTAATCCGCTTGCGTTAACTTCGCAATTATCTATTGCGTAATCAAGCAGAATGTTTATTAATTCGTTTCTTGATCTGTTGGTAATTTCCGCAAGTTTATTTAAGTTTTCTGTGGTCTCGTCTTTTATTCTAATCGAAAAGATTTGGTATCCGTCCTCGCCTTTCAGCGCCTTTTTTTGTATAATAAGTTTTTCTTTCATTGCTTATCACCTCAAGATAATTATATCTTTTTTGCGTAAGCAAATATATGTTATAATTAGTAACATAAGATATAACATATTTTTATCCTCTCACCCGCAATTGCGGGTGAGAGGGCTTAATTTGTCGAATGACAGTCGAGGACGCCTGTCCCTACAATAAGGCTCGGTTACATTTAAAATCGTACTGAAAACTTTTATATAAAATCGCAAAATTGTTCAGTTGTAGTGAAAACTTTTACAAAAAATAAAAATTTGTTCAGTAGGGCAGACAAAAAATGAGCAGCTCGAAAGCTGCTCAATAAAATTATTTTACCGATTTAAGCATTTTGAGGACCTTTAATTTATATCTTGCCCTCGGGTCGCGGAAGAAGAGGGAATAGGCTTTTTCGTAAAGAGCAAAGCCCTTTTCTTTATCGCAATTAACCACAATTCCGAACTCATAAAGACAACCGAGCGTGTAAATTGCCTTCGGATAAAGAAGGTCTGCGGCAATTTCAAGATGCGTTTTTGCGGCAGTAAATTTTCTCTGATATATAAGTCTCATGGCGGACGAATAAAGCTGCTTTGAGATTTTTTTCATTTTCTTATCCATAAGAGAGGAAATGGCCTTTTGCGCTCTCACGTCACCGAGCCGCTCGGCTTTAATAAGCATCTGCCTTGCCAGGTCATAATCAAGCTTAGTTCCGTAACCGTTTGCATAGCACATGGCGAGGTTAAAACAGGCGGGTTCATAGCCAAAAGCTACGGCTTTTTTGTAAAATATGTATGCCCCGTGTCGATTTTTTTTCGTACCTGTGCCACGCTCGAGGCAACATGCGGTCTTGAATGCGGCCTTGGGATGACCCATTGCGCTGCTCATAGAATAAAGTCTGAATGCTTCCTCGGGGTTTGAGGACTCTTCTTTTTCTGCTCTTGCGTAAAGCATTTCGCGCTCTTTTTTTATAGTGTCCGATTTTTTCTGCGCCTCTGCTGAGCCAATCGAAAGCGCAAAGTCATATAGCTCAACAGCACCTGCAATATCTCTCTCTCCAAACTCACCCGTGTAAAGAATATCGCCGAGAATAAGGTATGCCTCGTGTGAGCCGAGCTCGCCTGCTTTCTGATAATATTTAATAGCAATGCCGGGATTTTTCGCAATATATTTGCCATTTCTGTGCAAATTTCCAAGAAGCAGGTATGCGCGAATATTATCAAGTGATGCGGCATGCTCAAGGAAAAGTGTTCCGCGTGGAATATCCTGCTCACATCCCTTTCCCTCGATAAGATATTCTCCAACGTAAGCTGCAGAGTCTGCGTCTCCGCGCTCGGCAAGTATTTCGCGAAGTCTGAGAGCTGCTGTGTCAAATCCGCATCTGTCCGCTTGCATGGCAAGTCTCTTGAGCAGTCCGTTATAGTTTTTAGGTGTAACCTTGGGAGGCTCCTTGGCAACGGAGTGCCTTAGCTTGTATGCGAGCTTTATAGCGTAAATCGGCGGTATTCTGAGCTTGTCCATATACCATTTTGCATGCTCGTCAGATTTTTCGGTACCAATGCCGTCATAATATCTTTTTGCCATTGTAACGATAGACTCAACGTCGTCGCATGCGGCGGCAAGCCAGAAGAAATAATGCGCGTCCTCTTCATAGCCAAGCTCGGAAAATTCTTCCGCAACCGCGGAATATGCCTCGGCGCATCCGAGAATTGCCGAATATATAAGCCAGAATCTTCCGGTTTCGTCGTTTCCTCTTGTTGCAAGCCGTGAATATTTATATGCAGAGTAGGGATCGTTTTTCTTCGCCGCCTTGTAAAAATAATTCATTGCTCCGTCAAGATTTCTCGGAGTAAGCTGCCCCTTTTCAAGTATTTTTGCGTATTCCTTTTGGGCAGGAGTGTAGTCCGCGTCGGCAAGTATATGATAGCATTCGACAACATCTTCATACTGCTTGTTCTTTAGCGCGTCCTCAAGTATGGAGATCTGGTCCTTTATATCGTCTTGGTCAAGCGTAAAGCGCTCGTTGCATTCGGGGCATAGGGGTGTCTGATATGGACCTTCATAGCCGCAATTTTTACAAATTATCATAAACTTTCCTTTAATTTTATTTTAGCGTAATTTATTTTACACCAATATGGATTTTTTGTCAACCGAGATAAATAAATTTTTCATTGCAGGAAAAGATATAAAAAACAAGAAACGGAGTGAATTTTTATGTTTTTCAGAAAAACAGAGCGAAGAAAGCACAGCGCTGTCGCTATCCTTACGGTAGGCGCTCTTGCGGCCGTCGGAGCCGTTACAGTAGGAAAATGCGCAAAGCGGGCGGCAAACGATATTATGTGCAAGATAAAAGCGATGTTCAAATCGGAAGAATGCGTATGTCCTGCTGAAAAGGAGTGCTAAAAAACCAAAGCCCCGAAGCTAATTTAGCCTCGGGGTTGTCTGGAGCTGCTACCCGGATTCGGACCGGGGACCTCATCCTTACCAAGGATGTGCTCTACCAGCTGAGCCATAGCAGCGTTATGCCCCACATTCTGCAGGACGCTAACTATTATAACAGATATAAAATATTTTGTCAATACCTTTTTTAAAAAAATTGAACTTAAAGATAAAAATAAGCACTAAGGTGATATCCGTGTAAAATTTTCACTTTAGTGCTTGTTTATGTTTGTTTGTAGGTTTTGTAATTGTTAGTTTACAAAACCGATTTTTCTTCTGACTTTTGACATGGTTTTTTTCGCGTAATAAGCTGCCTCATCGGCTCCTGCCTTCATAACTGCTTCAAGATGGGCTTTGTCAGCGATAAGACGGTTGAACTCCTCCCGCACAGGAGCAAGTCCGTCAGCACAGGCTTCGCCTACGGCAGCCTTGAAATCGCCGTATCCCTTTCCGATAAATTCTTTTTCTATGTCATCAAAGGATTTTCCTGTAAAGGCGCGGTATACGGTCATAAGGTTTGAAACACCGGGTTTATCCGCTGAAAATCTTACCTCGGAATCCGAGTCGGTTACCGCCCTTTTAAATTTACGCATGATGTCATCCTTTAAATCAAGGATGTATACGACTGCGTTCTGATTGGGGTCGGATTTTGACATTTTCTGGGTTGGCTCGGCAAGCGACATAATCTTCATCGTATCCTCTGAAATATATCCTTCGGGAACTGTGAAGGTATCGCTGTATATCTGATTGAAGCGCATAGCAACGTCGCGAGCAAGCTCAAGATGCTGCTTCTGGTCGATTCCTACGGGAACGAGGTCTGTCTGGTAGAGAAGTATATCTGCCGCCATCAGCGCGGGGTAGGTGAAAAGACCCGCGTTTATGTTTTGCGCGTTCTTTGCGCTCTTGTCCTTGAACTGAGTCATGCGGGAGAGCTCGCCGAACATCGTGTAGCAGTCAAGAATCCAGCCAAGCTCGGCATGAGCCGGAACGTGAGACTGAACGAAAAGGGTGTTCTTCTTCTCGTCAAGACCGCAAGCCATGTATAATGCAAGGGTTTCGTATGTTCTTTTGCGAAGTTCTGCCGGTACCTGACGTACCGTTATGGCGTGAAGGTCAACCACGCAGTAAAAGGTTTTGTACTCTTCGGAAAAACGTGAAAAGTTTTTGATAGCTCCAAGATAATTTCCTATAGTAAGGTTCCCCGACGGCTGAACGCCCGAGAAAACAGTTTTCTTATCTCCGTTCATATTCTTAAGAATCCTTTTTATCAAGTCAAATAGTTTACTTACAATATTCTACATCCGAAAATCGATTTTGTCAAGTCTTATTAACCGTGCGTTTTAAAATATATTGCAAATTTACGGAATTTGTTAATAATTTATTTATATTTATATGCTAAAATATATAAATGTTTAAGACAGCGGTTTTTGAAAATCGCGCAAAAATATGCGAAAGGGCATCGGTCATCCGATGAAAAGACATGATAAGAGCAGAACATCTTGTAAAAAGATACGGTTCAAATTACGCACTGAATGATGTCAGTTTTGAGATAGGAGAAGGGGAGATAGTAGGTCTTCTCGGTCCTAACGGAGCAGGAAAAAGTACTGCGATGAATATACTTACGGGTTATCTTTCGACAACCTCGGGCTCAGCATACATAAATGGGATAAACATTCTTGAGGATCCCATAGGGGCAAAAAAGTTGATAGGTTTTTTGCCCGAGCAGCCGCCGGTATATCCCGATATGACGGTTATGGAGTATTTAGACTTCGTATACAGTCTTAAGGGCTGTCAGCTTGAGAAGGACAAGCATCTTAACGAAGTGCTTTCGTCCGTAAGACTGGTTGACGTAAAGCACAGACTTATAAAGAATTTATCAAAGGGTTACAGGCAGCGCGTGGGTATTGCGCAGGCTCTTATAGGCGATCCGAAAGTGGTTATTTTCGACGAGCCTACGGTGGGTCTTGACCCCAAGCAGATACTTGAGGTAAGAAACCTTATACGTACTCTTGCGAAAAAGCACACCGTAATTCTTTCAACTCACATTCTTGCCGAGGTACAGGCTGTGTGCGAGAGAGTTATCATAATAAACAAAGGCAAAATAATCGCAAACGAGCGCACTGAGGAGCTTACGAAAACCATTGAGGACGGATTCCATTACCGTGTCAAGATATGCGGTCCGCAGAAAGAGGTGGAATCGGCTCTTGAAAAGGTACGCGGAGTCAAAGCGGTAACTGCGACGGGCGAGCGTGATGCGGATTCTTACGCTTATCTTATTGAAAGCGAAAAGGGTATTGACGCGCGCAAGCCTATCTTCTCGCTTTGCGCTCAGAAAAACTGGGCAATTATAGGAATGATGCCTGTCGGTACAGACCTTGAATCGATATTCATAAGACTCGTTGACCGCTCTAACGGAGATGCTGTCGGCGCTGATAACAAGCGCAGAAGAGCGCACTAAGGAGGAAGAATATGCTTGCTGTATTTAAAAAAGAAATGCGCTCGTACTTCACGAGCGTTATAGGATACGTATTTCTCGTGCTTTATCTTGCACTCGGAGGACTCGTTTTCTGCTATACGACATTATTTTCAATGAGTGCCGACGTCACTCCGTATTTTACTTATATGCTTCTCGCTTCCGCGATAATTCTTCCGCTGCTTACGATGAAGTCGTTCAGCGAGGAGAGAAAAATAAAAACCGAGCAGCTTCTTCTTACCGCTCCTGTCTCAATCATCGGTATGGTGTTCGGCAAATTTCTTGCCGCATACTGTATGTTCGCCGGTTGCATGGTGTTTAACTCACTTTATTTTTTGATACTCAATTATTATGCCTTTTTAAAATTCTGGATTCTTCTCGGAAACCTCGTAGCTATTCTTCTTGTCGGAATGGTGTTTATTTCAATCGGACTCTTTGTTTCGTCGCTGACTGAAAATCAGCTTGCGGCGGCTGTCGGAACCATAGCGATTATAATGGGATTCCTTTTGATAGGCGTTCTCTCGTCGCTGCTTCCTTCGTCCTATTGGCTCAGATATATTCTTGATTTTATTTCGGTATTTTCAAGATTCCAGGGATTTACCAACGGATATTTTGACGTTGCATCACTTGTATATTACTTAAGCATTTCCGCAATATTCATTTATCTGACGATTCGTATTTACGACCGACGTCGTTACGGTTAATTAATTTGTAAATTTGTCCCAACGGAGTTAAACATGAGTAATTTTAAGAAAAAAATCGGAGACGCTCTAGGCAGTGACAGATTTTCTTCAACGGCGCTCACGGCGTTTTTTCTGGCCGTAATCGTCACGCTGAACGTTATCCTCTACATAATTGTTGAATTTTTCGGGCTGTATTTTTACAGCGACGAAAAGGCGGATCTAACTCTTTCCGGCTCGACGGATTTACTGTTTGCTTCGGCAATCGAGGAGAATAAAAAGGTGAAAATATCCTTCTGCCAGACAGAAGAGGAATTAGAGAGTCACGCTACCGGTAATTACGTATATCAGACAGCAAAATACTATGAGGAAAGATATCCCGAGTTTATTGAAGTTGATTTCATAAACCTGATTACCAGAAGAAATAAGAACAACGAGCTTATTGACCTGACAAAATATAAAACGGATATGCAGGGCAATGAAACCCATATATATAGGAGTTCCGTAATTTTTGAGAGCGGTAATAATTATCGTGTTTTGAGCGATACATACAGCGCCGCGGGTTTTGCCCCTTTCTATACTCTTGACGCTGAGAATGTTGTTACCTCGTATAACGGCGAGGAAGTTATGGCAGCAATGATTTCCTGGGTGCTTGAGGACGAGCATAAAACGGCTTATTTTACGCAGTTCCACGGTGAAACGGCGGAGCTTGCCTTTTCAAATCTCCTTGTTTGCGCAGGATATAGCATAGACGTAATAGACCTCAGAAAAAAAGAAGTTCCCGCTGATGCCGACCTTCTCGTTATATCAAACCCAACGAGCGATTTTGAAGCCGCGAGAGAGGGAAGCGGATTGCGTACGGAAATAGACAGACTGAAAACCTACGTAGAGGGCGGCGGCAATCTCTACGTTGCGCTTGACCCATACGTTAAAACACTGCCGGTGCTTGAATCCTTTCTTTCCGATAACGGCATTAAGTTTTCGGTTACCGAGACCGAATCGGGTACAAAGATACGCAATATGATAAAGGATGACCGCAACGCTATCACGACAGACGGATTTACTCTCGTAACCGAATTTGCGGCAAACGAGGCGGCAAAGAAAATATCCGACAGAATAGCAGGATATTCTGACGGACGCGTTATCGTAAGAGAAGCGTCTGCGCTTGAGCTTTCGGGCAACGCCAAGCCGTTGCTTACATCATCGGAAGCATCGGTGCTTGAGGCGGACGGCGCTACGGTATCCCGCGGCGGCTCTTACTGTGTAGCCGCGTATTCCGAGGCCGGAAATTCAAAAATATTTGTTGTTCCAAGTATTTATATAACCGCATCTGATTCGCTTATAACAAGCGGATATTCGAATAAGGATTTTCTTTATTCACTGTTTCAGGATTTCTTTGGAGCGGGTGTTATGCCTTACGGGTGTAAGGCTGTGCTTTACGATACACAGATTCTTGAAAATCTTACAATGGGAACGGCAAAGCTTTATACAGCAGTTATAATGTTTGTTCCCGTGGCGGTTGCCGCTACAGGCGCTGTAATCATCGTTAGAAGAAAGAATAGGTAATGAAAATATGAAAGGTAATTTGTTTAAAGGCAAAAGTAAAAGAACAAAGCTGTTTACTGTAATAACTTTAGCCTCTATAGTTATACTTCTCGGCATCAACCTCGTTCTGACTTATTTCGGACAGCAGAAGACTGTATTCCTGGATATGACACCCGAGGGACTTTACACTCTCAGCGACGCGATGATAGAAGAATGTGACGAAATGTTTGGTGAGCTTAAGAAAAAGGATGAAAGCCAAAAGGTTAAAATTACCTTCTGTACCGACCCCGACTATCTGACGGCATCTACCGAATCCAGATTGACATATTTTATGGCTTTAAAACTTCAAAATAAGTATTCCGATATGGTGGATATTGAAACGGTAAACGTAAGATTGAATCCTACCGCAGTGGCAAAGTACAAAACTACGTCACTCTCCAAAATCAGTTCAAACGACGTTATCGTTTCATACGGTGACAGATACCGTATAACGAATTCTCAGAAGTTCTGGGTTCTCGGAACAAGCGACGTATATCATTATAACGGTGAATACCGCATCGCTTCTCTTATAAAGTCGGTAACGGCTATAAGTCAGCCTATCGCGTATTTCGTAACTGACCATAATGAAACCTATTACGATCCCGCAAATCCCGAAAGTGGTATGAGTATATCAATGGCGGCGTTTGCCGATCTTCTTCGGGACAGAGGACTTGATATAAAAACGTTAAATCTCTCTTCGGTTGATAGAGTTCCGGAGGATTGCGCGCTTCTTATAATAAATAATCCTCAAACCGATTTCACCTATGATGAGTCCCGTCTTAACGAGTTCGGTTACGTTTCGGACACCGAAAAGATTGACAGATATCTCGTTATGAAGCAGGGTGCCGTTATGGTAGCGAAGGATTATCAGGTAATCCTTCCTGTATTTGAAAGATTCTTATACGAATGGGGCTTTGAGTTCAGTGATTCAATAGTCGTTGACAGAGAGTCATCTCTTGAAGACGAAAACAATACTGCAACGAATATTATTGCGTCTTACGATAAAGATTCGGACAGTTACGGATACGCTCTTTACGGCGAATTTGCAGAATTAACGAGCGCGCCTCTTACGATATTATCAAATACAGGCTCGCTCAATTGCGCGTTTAATGATTCAAGCGCGGTAAGCGAACCGGGAACGGGTTATGCATCAAAGCATTATGCTCCCTTCCTTACGACATCGCCCACGGCGCAAAGATATATGAAGGATGAAGCTACGGGTGATATAACCTCTATCGTAGACGGTCTTCCCGGTACGTACGATCTTGCCGCGGTTACGGTAAGAACAGAGATTGACCCGAATGCGAACGAAAAAAAATATTCCTATCTTTTCTGCGTGAACAGCCCCGACTTTTTGTCAAGCGCTCTTATTTCGGAGGCTTCTTACGCTAACTACGATATTTTGTCTGCCGTTATAGATAACATTTCGCGCGTTGACGAGTATGCTTCTATGGACCTCGGCGGTCTTTCGCTTAACTCTGCATCTAGCGGCGGAAAGCGCCTTATAACAATGGCGATGAGCGTCGATGACGTCACTGTATTTTCAAATAAATACGTAAACAACGATTCCAATAAGGGACGTATTGTTATAAAAGAGAATCACGGCATTTCAAACGCAGCGATTACAACATACACGGTAATTGCATTCGCTATTCCTCTCACTATCGCGATTGTTGGAATAGTCGTGTGCGCTAAACGAAAATACTTATAAGGAGGGCGGATTTTGAAGCATATAGAAAAAAAGAAGTTTACGAAAAAACAAAAGCTGTCCCTTATACTGTGCGGAGTGTTTGCCGTGTTGCTTGCGGTATGTATTCCGATAAGCATAATTCTTACGGATAAAGAGGAGAAGCCAACCGTATCGGAGCAACCCGAAATAATTGAAGGTGAGGCGCGTCAGAACGGACTTGCACTTGCTTATCCTATCGTAAACGATAAGAATCAAATACAGTATATCTCGATTAAAAATGAAAATAAAAATGAAAAAGACGAATACGGATTTATAAGGCTTGAAAAAGGTTCAGAGTTCAATATGTTCTATATTGACGAAAAAGGAGAGCAGGTTCTTTATTATCCGAAAATCTGCGAGGAGGATCTTGGGTTTGAGTACTCTGATCTATTCAAAATAGAAACGAGTGACGGTTACTCACAGTACACCTTGCTTGACTATCTTTGTATAGCTCTTCAGATGGCTTATTTTGAAGAGAGGATTCCTCTTTCGGAGAATGTTGATGAAAAGAACTCGCAGCTTCAAGCTTACGGACTTACTGACGATAAGGTGCGCACAGTTTACTTCGCATATTATGATGATATGGGAAACATTAAAAACCATACGGTAAAGATTGGCGAAGCAGGTATATTCGGAACGGGCTTTTATTTCATGGTTGATAACAGACCTTACGTATATTCATCAATAAACAATTATTATAATTACGCTCTTGTATCCTACTCAAACTTCCTTAAGGCAGTTCTAGTGTCCGACGGGCTTGCCGAGGACAGCGGATACGGTCCATATCTCACAACGGGTTATTATCAGTGGCTTAACGAAAAGCACGACACCGCAGGTGAGATTGTTCCCGAGGATTCTAAGGTGATAGTTTACACCGATATAATATCTCCGAATATAACCGAGGACTCTTCGGCTGACGGATATGACAGAGACGGATACGGACTCGTTGAAATTGACCTAAAAAAATACAAAAACGAGAACTCCTACCGCCGTCTTGTCAATGCGGTGCTTGGAAAGCAGATTGGAAGCTATACGCCCGAGATTGAAGCGACTCTCACGTTTAATTCGAAGGTTATAGAGTTCGGCGAGGGGACCTCTGTTTCGTATAACTACGTTATAACGGCTATCGAGTCCTTCATCACGGACGGACAGGATATAACAACTCCGGGAGCTGTTCTCGGAAACAGTGGGAATCTCGTTAAGGTAACCTACACTGCAACTTCAGACGGAGACGTTGCCGCACCCCATCCCATGCATGCCGTAATCGATATTTCGGCGGAGGGTATTCCCGCTGATGCCGCAGAAAAGATAAGAAATGCTCCGATAGGAGCGCTCGCGGAGGCAGATTATATATCCTTCACAGTTGAGTATACCAAGGATAACGCATTTAAAAGCAACGGTAAATACGTAATTACAGAAATAATTACAATACGCGACAAAAAGGGTAATAAAATTGACACGGTTACCGCTGATTCCATCGTTGGATACCGTTATCAGTTAGTTGTTGACGGAGCCATACAGAGCGAAGAAACTTTTATGATGGATATGGCAGTTGCGACGGAAGGACTTGACGCAGAGATTAAGGCGGCTCTTATCGGAAAAAGCGTTTCGAGAAATCTTAATATATCCTTCGACGACTCAACCGCGTATTATGAATACTTCCTCGATTTCACCTCTTATAAAATTTTAAGAATAGATTATTTCATTACAAGTAAGCTTATATCTGCGTTCAGATTCCAGAACAGCTCGGACAGAGATCCTTATTACGGAGAATCTCTTTACGAGAATCTTATGGAGGACGAGCACAGACTTTACGGACTTAATTCCGCAGCCTGCGAAAGCGTTGTGCAAATGCTCGGAGGACTTGAAAAGGACGGAACGGCCGGAACCGCAAGCGGCCTTTACGGAGAGGCGGTCGTTGAGGTAGGTATTACTCCCGCCGTAATGGATTACTACGAACTTTACGCTCATACCGTTTATTTCGAGCTCCCGAGAGGTATATACTCCTATACTCCCGATGACGGAAGCGGCGAGGACCTTTCGGATAAGCTTGATGATTACGCATACTACGATACGCTTGGGTTTACCCTCTATATAAGCGAGGTAAATCCCGTAACAAATAAAAGATACGTAGCGTCAGACCTTTATAATATCGTAACCGAGATATCAGCGGATAAGTTTGTATTCCTTGAACATGATTTTGAAACCTTCTGGGCGCGCAGAAACATAATCCTTATGGATATCAACGATATTGAAGACGTTGGAATGGAATTTTATATGTCCGATATTAAGGGCATCTATGATTTTGACCTTATACACGAGACTATAAAATACGAAACATCCTCGAACGGTTATACGTCTTCTTTTAATAAAATAACAGCATTCGTAACACCGAGCGCTGACGCGACGTCAACCAAGCTTACCGAGTTTATGGCAAACAAGGGATATAAAGAGGGCGTCAGCCTTACCGAGCTTTATGAGCATTATTACCCGAATGACCCCGAGCTTAAAGACGTTTATCCCGATTCGCTCGGAACTGCATATTTCAAAGATGCCATAAGAATGATATATCTTACGACCTACGTTGACGTTATGCCTGAGGCTGAAAGAGCCGATGCGATGAAGGCTGAAAATCTCGTTATGCGTATGACCCTTGATATAAAATCCTCAGCATTTACTTATGTATATGAGTTTTACAGAGCGGACGACAGACGCGTGCTCGTAAGCATTTACCAGGTGGACGCAAACGGGAACGCCGCAACTACTCCCGTATCTGATTTCTATATTTCAACCTTCGCGTTCAAAAAGATAGTAACGAATTTTATGGGACTTCTTAATGCGGAAAAAATCACTCCCGACGTAGGATATCCCGATGAAAAATGAGCAGATTTAAGAGGAAAATGAAAAAAATAAGAAATAATTATAAAAATATATAAAAAATTTGGAAAAAGTATTTGCATTTTTCATTTTTATATGTTATAATTGTGTTTGCTCATTATATTTTTCCACAATGTGGAAGGTTAAAGTTTTAAAATAAATTAACATAGAGGAAAGAAAAACATGAAAAAGAGAATTATAGGATTAATTCTTGTAGTTGCTATGCTTACGCTTTCGCTTGTCAGCTGCGGATACAGCTTCGCGAAGGATGACCTTACCGCATACGCTACGTTCTCCGCTGAGAATAAGGCGGCGTTTGAAGAAGCATTAAAGAAGCTTATCATTGAAGACGGTGACTTCACCGCCGACCCCGCAAAGAGAGAAAACAAGGTTCTTGACAATATTTACGCGGCACTTGCAGAATCTGCTGATAAAACAGATAAGAAGACAACGGGTGTTCCCGGTATTCGCGACCTCGTTTACTACTGCTATTACGTAACTGCTGATTTTGACGGAACGGAAGCGGTTCTTTACGCTTCGAATATGAACCAGTCAAACGCGGCAAACGTTCAGCTTGGCGCTGTGGATCTTGAAAAGGTTGCAGATGCTGTTGCAACAGCTCTTAAGTCTTTTGATTTCACCGACAAGGCTTATTCGTCAGACACAACCGGAACAGCCTCCGAGGGTGCTGTCGTTTACGTAACCTATACCTATAGCTATAAGGTTACCGGAAGCGACGGAGTTGAGACCGAGAAGTCAGGAACAATGACTAATGACAGAATCGTTATCGCGGCTGCTCCCGCCGAGGGCGCTGCTGCAACATCTCTTGCTTCATATCTTTGCGGCAAAGAGGTTAACAAGAATCTTGATAAAACCACTATTACCGAAGAGGGCAAGGGCGAGGTTTCTTACTCAGGAATCAAAATCAACTGGGTAGCTAAGGGTGATGAGGTTACAAGCTTTACCGATGTTACCTTTGCAGATGAGGATAAGAACGTTTCAGATACTACAGGTACTTCAAGAAACCTTAAGGGTAAAACGCTTACCTATCACATCTATCCTACGCACTTCGTAAATGTTCCCGAGTTCACTGCAACCACGCTTGTTGACACCATTCTCGGCGAAGAGATTGAGATTGAAATCATTTATCAGCTTCTCTTCGGTGAAGAGTACGCAGGTCTTGATGCTGAGAACAAGGACGACGAGGCTAAGATTGCAGAGCGCAACGAGCTTGTTAAGCCCTATATCACCAAGGACGGTGAGAAGGATGTAACTCTTGCGGCTCTTATAGAGACTATCGCAAAACTTCAGAAGGAAGTTACCGAGGCAGAGGATGCTCTTGCCAAGAAGGAAACGTCCGTTACCGAGGCAGAGGATTCCCGCGACAAGGCTAAGGAAGCAGTAGATACTGCGGGCGACGCTGCTACCGACGCTCAGAAGGATTCTCTCGCAAAGGCTGAGACAAACCTTACAAACGCTATAAAGGCACGTGACGATGCAAAGACTCTCCGCGACACCAAGGTTAACGATAAGGACGCAAAGATTGCAACTCTTCTCGGAATTACTGTCGACGGTGTTTCAACCTCTGATAAGCTTGTTAAGGGATATAAGATAAGCACCTACAATTACCTTCAGAGGACATATAATAATGAGATAAAGATGAATCTCGCTGCTGAGATTTACTTCTTCCTTACAAAGAATATTACAGTAAGCGGTACTCCCGAGGACGCTGTTAAGATGACATACGATCAGATGATGGAAAACTATGAGTATGAATTCTATAAGGAAGATTACGACTCAAGCAAGAAGATTTCTAATTACAAGCAGTATAAGGGCTCATTCAAGAAATTCCTCGTTGCAGCTGTAACATCAGATATCAAGTCGGTTAAAACATATGACGAGGCTGTTGCAGCTGTTAAGGAAAAGGCAGCAGAATACGTTAAGCCCGTTGTTCAGCTCTATGTTGCCGCAAAGGATTACGGTGTAGTCGTTTCCGATAAGGAATTTAAGGAATACAAGAATAATCCCGATAACAACTATTCATACAACGAGTATTCATACGGTGAAAACAGCGTACGTTATGCATATCAGTTTGATAAGCTTATGAACTACTTCCTTGAGTATGACGAGAAGACTGCTGAAGCTGATGCAAACGGATACGAGGTAGTGACTTTCGAATATAAGAAGATCGGCGCTTACGAATTCGGCGATCCCGCATCGCAGGCAAAAGCAGAATAATTTTAGACATTCTGAAATAATCAAGAAATCCGGCAGTAAGCTCTGTCGGATTTCTTTATAAAACGTTTTTAATCTATAATAAAGGAAATGAAATGAAGGAAGTTTCTTTATATACAGACGGTGCGTGCCGCGGAAATCCCGGCAGGGGCGGATGGGGAGCTATTCTCGTTTACGGAAAATTTGAGAAGGAAATATCCGGCGGCGAGCCGCTCACCACGAATAACAGAATGGAGCTTATGGCGGCGATTTCGGGTCTTGAGGCTCTTCGCGAGCCATGTAAGGTAACCCTTTATTCCGACTCGAAATATCTCGTTGACGCGTTTAATGAGGGCTGGGTGTTCTCATGGTGCAAGGCGGGATGGAAAAGGGGAAAGGAAGAGCTTAAAAATCCCGACCTCTGGGAGCGCCTTTTCGGACTTACCAAAACGCACGTGGTCAGCTTCGTTTGGGTAAAGGGTCATAACGGCCACGGTTATAACGAGCGGTGCGATAAGCTTGCGACGGATTATGCCGATTCTTTTGGAGAGTAAATTTTTATGAAAAAAAGAAATATAATTATAATATCTGCCATAGCGGCGCTTCTTGTCTTTGCGGCGGTTTTCGGGCTCGTTGCAGTCATAATCATGCAGCGCGATTTTGATTATATGAAGGATGACCTTTCAAAATATATCGAATTTTCGGAAAGCGATTATAAAAATTATGAGCTTTCCATCACCTTTGACGAGGTAACCGATAAGGACGTTGAGAGAAAGATAATGTCGCTTCTTTATCAGAACAGGGACGAGGACCCGCAGTATAACGGCGGAAACGTAACTAATCTTCCTATATCCGTTGGAGATAAGATTCACTTCTATTACAGAGGATATACAGTAGACGAAAACGGCAGGCAAACCGAGGTTGAGGGGTCGTCAAATATTTTTGGAAATATAGCAACCCTTGAGGTTGGCTCGCTTTCGTATATTCCGGGATTTGAGGAATCTCTTATAGGTATAAATCCTAAGGATTACGCGCAGCTTGAGCTTGAAACTACGGGCAACGTTCAGTCTGGTGATATAATATATCTTACCTACTCGGCAATGCTTCCCGACGGAAAAACAGTGCAGAAGGTGTCTGAGCGGATCGACCTTGCGCAAAGCGGAATCGACGCGCTGTACGGTCTTGGATTCAAAGATTATTTTGAAGGTACAAAAAATCCCGGCGGAAAGGCAGGCACACCTAAAGAAATCGGAAAAAAGATATCCGAAACGGTGACCTTCCCTTACGGTGCAGGCTCAGCCGTCTATTTTGATATGACTGTAACTCATGCGCAAAGAGCAGTAGATAATATTCTGACGATAGACGCGCATTTTCCGGCTGACTATAGTGAAACATCACTTCGAGGACTCGACATTAAGTTTGATATCTATATTAAATATATTAATGTTTATAATACCCCCGAGTATAACGAGGAGTTTATCACAAACACCCTTAAGGTGACAGCAGAGGAGCTTGCCGAGTATAGCGGTGCGAATCTCGTTGAAAAGCATAGGGAATATCTGAAAGCTCTCGCAACAGAGGAAAATGAAGAAGCGCGCCGCACTCTTACTGAGGAGGCGATGTGGGAGTATTATCACACTAAGGTAAAGGTTAAAAAACTACCCGAAACCGACGTAAATGAAATTTATAAGGACTATTACGACGAGGTCGTTGCCACCTATGAGGCGTATTATTCATCGGCATACGATTCAGTGGATAATTTCGCTAAAGATTATTTCGGACTTTCATCGGGTGAAAGCTGGATTGATCATATAACCAAAAAGGCGGAAAAGGTAATAGTAGAAAAAATGATGTTCTACTATATTATAAGAGAAGAAAACCTTGTTCCGACCGGTGAGGAATTTGAAAGGCTTTATAACGAAGCGGTAGAGGAATACCTAGGTTACTATGCTGACCAGATATATAAATCCGAGCTTGCCGCTATCAAAACGGAGGATGAGCGCAATAAGCGCCTTGCCGAAATAAAGGAAGAAATGCTTGATTATTACGGAGAGCTTTATTTTGAGGAAATCGTCTATTACGATTACGCCCTCGAC
>JAZSGJ010000036.1:0-16686 GCA_045532675.1 Eubacteriales bacterium
CGTATTGTGTGAGTAAGTACCGCCTTTGATATTTACTTTTATATTTGCATCGTTTGAACTGTTATCCATTATACCTATCAGGGCTGCGCTGTAGGCGGAAAGATTGTCTCCGGAATAGGTAATTTGTTCTTCGCATACCGACACATCGGAAAATACGTTTTGTGTAGTCGTCTCTTTAAGGTTGTCGTAGCTTATTTTATTAAGCGTAACCTCACCGAGATTAAGAGCCGCATTTTGGTTTCTAAGCCGAAAAAGTGCTTTTGGCTTTTTCACATTTTCTTGATTGAGATAATAGTTATATATTCTTCCTCCGGGCTGTGAGGAATATATATTTAATTCAACGTTGTCGCAGATATCAAAGCTATATGCGGATCCCGAAGTCGTTTTGCGCACGAAAGAATAATAGTGTCCGTTAAGGTCCCAGTATATCTTTCTCGGAGCATCTTCGGTAGCATTTTTGCCAACTTGGATAACACCGGCGTTATCGTCCTCTTCAATATCCAAAAGAAGAGTTATAACCGCTCCGTCTTGCGCGTTTTCTATAACCGAATCAAAGTGTTCGGGATTGGCGTATTTCGTAACATTACCGTTTGACGGGTCATAAACCTGGAAATAATAACTGTCGGACGGAACGCTCGTGGTATCTTCTTCGCTTGCCGTAACCGAGAGGGCGGCTAAACAAGAGAGAAGAGCGATTGCAAAAATTATCAGTAGAATTTTAACATTTCTTTTCATATTATTTCTCCCAAAATTGTATTAATAAATTGACTTAAGCGCGTAAAGGAATCTCTCTAAAATACTTTGTATTATTTTACTATATATAAGCAATGCTTTCAAGAAGTTTTTTGTTAAGTTTTAATTTTCAGCAGTATTAACAATTTGCTTTGTGAAATTTGTATGTAATAAAGTAAAAAGTAATATAAAAAAGCCACCGATTGGGTCAGCGGCTTTTCTATTCATGCCGTTAAATAGTTCTCAAACGTGATTATACCGTAGGAACGTAATCAACGTAGGGACTGTCCTCTTCTCTTACATCGTAAGTAGTTCCTGCACTTGAAGTGAGACAATCCGCGCGCTCGAGTAATACTATTTCACATGTAGGCATTTCATACTTCATCTGTATTACCTCCGTACACAGAGAAAGCATAACTGATTGTGTACTTATTATATCATGCTTTTTTGAGAATTGCAATAGTTTTTTGAAATTTTTTCTAATTTTTTTATGCAAATCTCATATTTCGGCATTTGCCGATTTCGATGAGGGAACCTGCGGCTTTCTTCTCGGCTTTCTGCGCTTTGCTTTTCTCTTTATATTACTGCGCTCAAGCCCCTCTTTAAATTCGGCTATCTTCTCATCGGTTGCATGCTCCACCGTAATTTTCGCGCGCCAGGTTTCATTGAAATTTCTGTGAAGCTTTAGAGACATAAGCATATCTCCGTCAGCCCTGCAGTTGTAGAGGTATGTATATCTCTGTCCTTTTGAGTGAAGCGCTTTCAGCTTCATCGTAAGAGGCTTTTTGCATATCGGGCATACGGGTGATTTTACTACATCGTCAGTGAGCATTTCATCTATAGTCACGTATCCGTCGTCCCCCGCATCCGCATCTCCTATAATAAACTCGGAAATAAGCTGCCCTCTCCTTTGATTGTAGGTCTTTATTCCCCCGCAAACGTCAAGCTTCTGTGCGACAAGTGCCGTAAAATAAGCATCGTTAAGCGCATCATGTGCGGGAAGTGTCTGCGGAATTTCAAAATACTCCATCGCATACTCAAGGGAGCGTTGCTTTGAGCTGTCATCGGTTTGTCTGTTAAATATAAGCTGCAGGTCGTAATTCGAGTCAAGCCAGGCGCAAGGAATATCGTGTATCCTGAAATTTTCTTTGAGCATGGGAATATCGTCGGGCCCCCAGGTAAGAAAAACGAAATCTCTTCCGCACCATTTACGAAATTTCTCCGCTGCCACCGGAAGTGATACTCCAAGATCCATCTGATCCTGAGTTATTCCCGTAAGAACCGAAACGTGCTTATGTATCTTTTTAAAATATTGAGGTTTTACAATAACCTGATATGAACCGCAGGGTACCATATTCTTATCAAGCTTCACGGCGCCTATCTGAATAACCTCGCCGCGCAACCTGCGCGAAAGTCTTTTCTGCACCGCAAGAGCCTTTTCTGCGTACGCCTGGTTCCACTCAAGATCCAGCGTTATATAATGCATTTATACATCCTTCAAAAATTAATACCGTAATACCCTATAATTATACCATTCATAAATATAAAAGTCAATAGTAAAAATTTTGATTGACAATCGGCTGATTATCGGTTATAATATTCATATATTTAATGTGAAAGGCTTGGAGCTTTAAATGGAAAATAAACGTATACCCGAATTATTTGCATCACAGGTGTTCAGCGAAGACGTAATGAGAGAAAGACTTCCTAAGGACGTCTACAAATCGCTTATCAATACCATTGCCTCGGGAAAGGAAATTGACGCAAGTATTGCCGACGTCGTTGCGGGAGCGCTTAAGGATTGGGCTATAGAGCATGGCGCAACGCACTTCACGCATTGGTTCCAGCCTCTCACGGGAGTCACCGCTGAAAAGCACGATGCTTTTCTTACTCCGGTCGGCGGTGGAAAAGCTATAATGGAATTTTCGGGCAAGGAGCTTATAAAAGGCGAGCCGGATGCCTCCTCATTTCCGTCCGGCGGTCTTCGAGCAACCTTTGAAGCGAGAGGATATACCGCTTGGGACCCCGCCTCATACGCCTTTATAAAAGACGGCTCGCTCTATATTCCAACAGCGTTTTGTTCATACACGGGTGAGGCTCTTGATACAAAAACGCCACTGCTTCGCTCTATGGACGCTATAAACACCGAGGCTCTTCGAATACTGCGCCTCTTTGGCGACAATGCGACCAAGAGGGTCACTCCTACCGTTGGAGCCGAGCAGGAATATTTTCTTATAGACGAAGAGGACTTCAAAGCTCGCCGCGACCTTTTCTACTGCGGCAGAACTCTTTTCGGTGCTCCCGCAGTGAAAGGACAAGAGCTTGAGGACCATTATTTCGGCGCTCTGCCCACGCGCGTCGGCGCATTTATGCGTGAGCTTGACGAGGAGCTTTGGAAGCTTGGTATTTCTTCAAAAACGAAGCACAACGAGGCGGCACCCGCACAGCACGAGCTTGCCCCCATATTTGAAACCACAAACATTGCCGTTGACCACAACCTGCTTACAATGGAGTGCATGAAAAAGCTTGCTCCTAAATATAAAATGGCTTGTCTTCTTGCAGAAAAGCCCTTCATGGGAATTAACGGCTCGGGAAAGCATAATAACTGGTCGATAGGAACCGACACGGGAATAAATCTTCTGAAGCCCGGAAAATTCCCTGCTGAAAACAAACAGTTCCTTCTTATGCTTGCCGCAGTTATAAAGGCAGTTGACGAGTATCAGGATCTTCTCCGTATATCTGCCGCAACGGCAGGAAACGACTGCAGACTCGGCGGAGACGAAGCGCCCCCCGCTATAATCTCAATATTCCTCGGTGACGAGCTTGAAACAATAATCGACTCAATAATCAAGGGCTCTTCGTATTCGAAGCAGGATACGAAATATATGTCACTCGGTATAGCCACCCTTCCCACGATAAGAAAGGATACTACCGACAGAAACAGAACCTCTCCTTTTGCATTCACAGGAAACAAATTTGAATTCAGAATGGTCGGTTCATCACAGAACATTGCCCTTTCTAATATAGTTCTTAACACGGCTGTTGCAAACTCTTTCAGAGAATTTGCGGACGAGCTTGAAGCGGCTTCGGATTTTGACAGGGCGCTTTCAGAGCTTCTTGAAAAAACCTTCAAGGAACACAGAAGAATTCTCTTCGCAGGAAACTCCTATTCTGACGAATGGGAAGCAGAGGCAAAGGCTCGCGGACTTTCAAACTACAAGACTGCTCCCGAGGCGTTCGAACATTTCACCGACGAAAAGAATATTGAGCTTTTCGGAAAATTCGGTGTTATGAGCGAGACCGAAATGCGCTCCCGCCGCGAAATATTCTTCGAAGGATACAGAAAGATAAAGAACATCGAAGCGCGCACCATGCTTGAGATGACCGTAAGAGATATCATCCCGGCGGTTTCAAAATACATCGGCGAGCTTTCGGCAACGGTTAACGCGAAGCTTGCGGCAATAAAAAATGCAAACGTATCCTGCGAAACCGATATAATAGAAAAGCTGTCAAACCTGCTTTCCAAGACCTACGATACATATCTTTCTCTTGAAAAAGCCGAGAAAACCGCAGTATCGAAAAAGTGCGACGAGGAAGCCGCCTTCTACTACAAGGATACGGTTGAGGCAAAAATGGTTGCTCTTCGCAAGGCTGTTGACGATATGGAGGTTCTCACAGCGCGCGAAGCATGGCCTATGCCGACCTACGGAGACATAACCTTCAAAGTATAAAATTTTGCTTTTTGAAAATTTATTTCAGAGAGATGCCGAGTTCCCGGTGTCTCTCTTTTTTTTTGGAGAATTAAATTATGAACGCTAAATTCATATCACATCCCGATTTTTACAACCTTACCCCGATAAACGTCTATCATAAGGAGTTCAACTTTACCTACGGCCACTCTCATATATAGCTTTCCCTCGTGTATAGCGACAATACCGGTTGAAAAATCTTCAGATCTTTTATTAATAAGACATAAGCGTCTGTAATTCGGATATTATTTTGGCAATAGCGTGTTCTTCGTTAGATACGGTTATATGATCCGCCGCCTCGCGAGCAGACGCGACCGCATTTGATACCGCAACCCCGAGTCCTGCCGCGCGCAGCATAGGAACGTCATTATTATAATCTCCGATTGCAACCGTTCTTTTCATATCAATTCCGAGAAGCTCTGCCATTTTAGTAAGCAGAGTTCCTTTATCCGCACCCTTAGGAACAATTTCAAAAAGCGTTTTATCAGAACGAACAAAACCAAATCTGTCCGCAAGGGGATGCGACTTAAGAAGCTTCTCCAAAAGCTGAATATTCGATTCTTCACAATCAGCAAAAAGAATCTTTCCGATAGGCTCGGTAACGTCATTATAGTGAGAGACTGTATTGGGAAGTCCCGCAGCCCTTCTGAACTCCGCCATAGCTTCGCTTTCTTTACAGAAATAGGTTTTATAAAACGTGCTTATCTGTATTCCGATTTCGGGAATGTTTTTGTCTATATATTCAATAAGAACACGCACGCTATCGTCGAGCGTCGCTGTCCAAACATACTCCCCGCTCCTGTGGTCGTATATACCACCGCCGTTAATACAGCCAAACGGACAGTTGGGATTTATCGACTCATACATATCCGATACGTAATAAGGCATACGCCCCGTTATAAACGTGAAAAGTCCGCCCTCTGATTTGAAGTATTCTATCGCCTCTTTATTCTCCGCGGATATCGATTTATCTTTTCTGAGAAGAGTTCCGTCAAGGTCGGTACACATGAGTATACCATCAAATTTTTTCATAAAATACACCTTTTATACAAGATATTTAATAATCAACTCGGTTATAAGAACCGTAATTGACGAGCCGGCAGCAACGGTTATAAGACTTCTGCCGAAATATGCGAGAACTACGGCAACAGCAGCGCCAAAAGCTGCCGACCATATCGAGCCTGTAGCATAGAATATTCCCGGTATAGTCATTACCGAAAGAACTGCGTAAGGAATATAGTATAGAAAAGAACGAATAAAACGCGACTCTATCTTTTTTCGGAAAAAAACGAGCGGAAGCATACGAACAAGATACGTAACGCCCGCCATAACGGAAAGATATAGAAAAAATCTTAATACGTCATTCATTTTCCTTGTCCTCCTCTTCGTCGGGAATAGGAGCAATAAGCGCAAAAATTACGCTTACCGTAACCGCGCATATAATTATAACGAATCCCGAAGGAACTTTATTTAGCACGGGTAGATATTTAAAGAGGCAAGAAAGCAAAACGGCAGACAAAACCGCAAATAACGTTTTCGTATCCTTTTTCATAACCGGAACAACTATCGCGATAAACATAGCGTATATAGCTATTCCGAGCGCCGATATAATCAATGCGGGCAAAATATTTCCGCAAACAGCGCCGAGAAGCGTTCCGAACGACCAGCCTAAAAACGGAGGGATTATAAGACCGAACATATACTTTCGCCCGAGCATAGTTCCCTTGCCTGACGAAACGGCAAAGACCTCATCTGTATTTGCGAATGCTATAAGGAATCTGTCCCGTACCCTAACACTGTCTCCCATTTTTTGTGACATAGACACCGACATAAGAGAATATCTGAGGTTTATAACAAGCTGAGTCATCGTAAGCTCAACAAACGACCCTGCCGCCGCAATTATCGGAACAGCGGCAAGCTGACCTGCTGAGGTCAGATTGAACATAGATATCAAAAGAGTCTCCCAAACCGAAAGACCAAGCCCCATGGCAAAAATGCCGAAGGCGAAGGACACCGAAAGGTATCCAATACAGATGGGCATACCGTCACGTATACCCATTTTAAAGCTATTATTTTCGATTGAATTATTCATAGTTTTGATAAAATAGGAGTAGCGTCAATAAACAGAGTGACCGTTTTTATAAAGCGCCTTTTTTATTTCCTCATCAGATGCAAAAGAAGGAAGCTTTGATATAACACGAGCCTTCGCATCATCAAAATTTATTTCCCCGTCCGCGCAAAGCATATCCGCAACGTTTTCTATCTCAGAGCGTCTGTATCCCTTGGAAATCAGCTTTGGGGCTATCTTCCCCATTCCCTGATTTTTAATATTGACCTCATAGGAAATGAGCTTTTTAAGTTGCCTTTCGGAATTTATGTAACCGAGTCGCACGCATTCAGAAACGACCTCGTTTATTATATCTTTGCTATAGCCTGCGGACGAAAGCTTCCTTGAGAGCATAAGCTCATTGTTATCGCCAAACGCCAAAACTCTCAGCGCCTTCATCATTGCTCTGTAACGCATATCGGCATATTGAAGAAGAGAAGATGCATCCCGTGTCAAAATATCATGCGTGAGAGGAGATCCTGCCTCACGGTATTCCGACTCTGAAACAGTGAAATCGTACTTTTTACCGTCATTCTCAACACCAACGCGGATATACCCCTTCGTGCCGGCTTCTCTTATATAGATAACCGTCATGATATTTTATATATCGCCCTCGTCAAAATCTTTAATTTCAAAGTCATCGTCTGACGCAAGTGAATCATCGTCAAGCGGCTGAGTCTTCACCTTCTCGCGAACAAGATTTTCAAGCTTGTCCATAAGCTCCTTATCGCTTTCAATAAGTTTCCTTACGTTTTCCTTGCCCTGTCCGAGTCTGTCACCGTCATAATAGAACCAAGCTCCGCTTTTTTCAACTATCCCAAGCTGAATCGCCATATCTATTATTTCCGATGATTTAGAAATGCCCGAACCGTAAAGAATATCAAACTCTGCTGTTTTAAAAGGAGGAGCGACTTTATTTTTAACAACCTTACATTTCGTATGCGAGCCGTAAACCTCGCTTCCGTTTTTAAGCACCTCTGCACGACGCACGTCAATACGCACCGATGCATAGAATTTTAAGGCACGTCCGCCCGTCGTTACCTCCGGATTTCCGTACATAACACCAACCTTTTCGCGAAGCTGGTTTGTGAAAATAACTATACAGTTCGATTTTGCGATAGCGCCGGAGAGCTTTCTCATTGCCTGAGACATGAGGCGCGCCTGTATACCTACGTGAGATGCGCCCATATCGCCTTCAATTTCCTGTCTCGGAACAAGAGCCGCAACAGAGTCTATAACTATAATATCAATAGCTCCCGAATTTACGAGCGTTTCCGCAATCTCAAGCGCCTGCTCACCGCAATCGGGCTGTGACACCAAAAGATTGTTAATATCAACGCCAAGCTTTTTTGCGTATATAGGGTCAAGAGCGTGTTCAGCGTCTATAAACGCGGCCTCACCGCCCTCCTTCTGAACCTCTGCTATAACGTGGAGAGCTATAGTCGTTTTACCCGAAGATTCGGGACCGTATATTTCTGTGATTCTTCCTCTCGGAATACCGCCTATACCAAGAGCAAAATCAAGGCTGAGTGAGCCTGTCGATACCGCGGAAACGTTCATTCCGACATTTTCTCCAAGTCTCATAATTGAGCCTTTACCGCATTCGCGCTCTATTCTTGACATTACCGTTTCAACGGCTGCTTTTTTATCCGACGGAGATACCTTTTCCACCGTGCTTTGTGCCTGTGACTTTTTCGTTGCCATAATTTTTTCCCTTCAAAAATGTAAAATATAAATCAACTTGTTGCGTTATTATTATATAATATTAATTGTACAATAAAACGGACTAAAAGAGCTTTGTGGCACCGACGGGCCTTATATTGAATACAGAGGACGAGCCTTCGCCAAATATTGAATCCATATACCGAGTGTATCCGTCAACGTCCTCATCTTTTATAAACACCTGAATAGTTCCCGCAAATCCTCCTCCGTGAACACGGAACGCAGCATCTTTTCCTTCAAGATATCCGTCTGTAAGAGCCAATGCGAGAGAAAGCTCCTGCTCCTTTACGTTTGCAGCCGAATAAACGTTCTGAAGATATTCGAATGACGATCTACCGGATTCGGAAACTACCGAAAGGAATAATTTTATATTTCCGGACTTCAATGCACCCTTAATGTCCGCCACTCTCTTGTTTTCTCTCAGGAAGTGAAGACTGCGAAGAACCGCTCTGTCTCCTACAATTCGGCGCATATTATTTATATTTTTAATTATATCCTCTTCTGTAAGTCCGCGAAGCGTGTCTCTTCCAAGAAGCTTTGCGACAGCCTTCATCTCACCCGGCACCGATGCGTAATCATCGTTAAAATCGGCATGATTTCCGCCCGTGTTTATTATACAGAGAGAATATCCCTCACCCGAAAGAGAAAACTCTATGGGCTCTACTTCGGGATTCTCATTATCCTTAAAGTCGATATATACGAAGCCGCCCACTGCGCAAGCCATCTGATCCATAAGTCCGCAGGGCTTTCCGAAAAATTCGTTTTCTGCATATTTCGCAATTTTCGCAATCTCGGTATTATCAACAGCACCTGCCGAGTATGTATAATTCAGAATGTTTCCAATCATTACCTCATATGCCGCCGAGGACGAAATACCGCTGCCCTTCAAAACCTCGGATGTAGAATATGCATCGTATCCTCCGACGGAGTATCCGCGGTTGATAAATCCTCGTACCATGCCGGCAATAAGAGCGGCAGAGCTGTATTTTTTGAAATTCTCGGGACTGACGGTTTTTTTAATATCCACAACGTCATCGGGATATCCATCGGAACGGAAACGGATAATACCGTCATCGTTTTTCGAGGCTACCGCAATAATGTCGCGGTCTATTGAGCCTGCGAGAACGCAGCCATTGTTATGATCGGTATGATTTCCCGAAATCTCGCTTCTGCCCGGTACGGAGAAAATCTCAATGTCTCTATCTTCACCGTAAATAGAAGTAAATCCTTCTATCGCTTTAATAAATCTTTCGGTTTGTCTGTCTACGTCACGGTAAAGATTGCTATATTCTGCAAGTGCTCCCGAGTTAAGTTTCGCTATAAGTTCTTTTGCCCTCATTTATAAAATCCTTCTGTTAATTCTTTTGCCACGCGGCACAGCTCATCAAAAACGTTGTCAAAGCCACGCATAGCACCGTCCTCGTTATCAAGATAAAGCCGATAAGCATCCTCCTCATGCCGAAACCAGGTAAGCTGTCTTTTCGCATATCTTCTTGAGGAAAGCTTTATAAGCTCAACGGCATCCGCAAGTGTTGTTCCGCCCTCGATAAAATCAATAATTTCTTTATATCCGATTGCCTGAGCGGCAGTCGAATTTTTAGTAAGGATTCCCTTACCGTACAAGGCTCGGACCTCTTCTTCAAGCCCCTGCCTCATCATAATTTCAACCCTCTCGTCTACTCGCTTGTAAAGATTTTCTCTGTTGTGAAAATCAAGGGTTATCATTTTCACCTTTATATCGTTACATTCTTCCTTTGAAAGTCTGTCAAAATAGCTCTTTGTTTTTCCCGTAGCCTCATATATTTCTATTGCGCGGATAACCCTTCTTATGTTATTTTTGTGAATCTTTTCGGCTGACTCGGGGTCAATTTCAAAAAGTCTTTGCCAAAGCGCGTCAATATCTGCTTCGCTTTTTAACGATTCAAGCATTCTGTCTCTGTACTCTCTTGAGCTTTCCGGAACGTTTTTTATCGGTGCGCGCATAACGCTGTCAATATAAAGTCCGGTTCCTCCGACAAAAAGCGGAATCCTGCCTCTTGACGAAATGTCCGATGCCGCCTTGACGGCGCCCGCTCTGTATGACTCAACGCTGAAATCTTCCTTAGGTGAGAGAAAATCTATCATATGATGCGGTATTTCCGCCATTTCCTCGTCGGTCGCTTTTGCCGTTCCTATATTCATATCTTTGTATATCTGCATTGAATCGCAGGATATTATCTCAGCGGAAAGCTTTTTAGCGAGCTTTACTGACAAAGCGGTTTTTCCCGATGCGGTGGGTCCTGTTATGGCGAGAGAATATATCATATTACGCTTTCGACCCACCTTGTGATATCGGCAAATACTTCGGCGCGGTTAGACTCTAAAAACAGCTCGTGGCGCGCGCCCTCATACATCTTAAGATCCACGCTTTTGCATCCCTCAATAAGCAGATGCTTATATACGTAATCGGGACCCTTTCCGTAATTTCCGACGGGGTCCATATCTCCGCTCATAATAAGAGTCGGAAGCTCCTTGGGATAATCTTTAAACCATTCGTCGGAATTCGAGTAGCGAAGCAGCTTGAAAAGGTCTATATAACCCGACACCGTGAAGCTAAAATTCATATATTTATTATCTTTTCTGTCCGAAACCAAATCGGATTCCCTTGTCAGCCAAGCCGTCTGCCCCTCTTGCTTTGTGAATTTGGAGTTATAGCTTCCAAAGGCAATTCTCTTTATAAGTCTGCTTCTGTGCCTCGGTCCTTTGACGGATTTCATCGCCTTTGCCAAAGCAATTCCCATATTAACAAGAGGATTAGGACCTCCGGTTCCATGAATAATAGCTCCTTGAATGCTATGCGGGTGCTTCTCAACGTAAAGCCTCGTTATGAATGAGCCCATGCTGTGACCCATGACTATAAGTGGAAGAACCGGAAAAGTTTCACGCAGATATTTATTCATCGTGTGCATATCACCGATTAAAAGCTCTATTCCGTTACCGTCCTCGTCAAATATTCCAAAATCCTCATCATTTGCGACGCTCTTTCCATGCCCAAGATGATGATTTCCCGCAAATATATATCCCTCTCCTGTAAGGTAATCGGCAAGCTCCTTATATCTTTCAACGTAATCTATCATTCCATGCGCAAGCTGTATAATTCCCTTTGCGGAACGAATCCTTGGAGTATATATTTCTGCGTATATCGTATTTTTGCCATCCTTTGACGGATAGCATATTTCTGAAAAATTATAATTCATAGGCTTCTCCCCATCGCATACGGTTATTGCTCGGGTCTTTTTCTTATAAAGTCTAAGATTTCGTGTTCTGTCGGAACTGATGATGCAGCTCCCGGCTTGGATACGGTTATGGCACCTGCCGCAGCTCCGTACTTAACTGCTAGCACGATATCCCTCGAATCAAGATATTCATAAGTGAGGGCCGCGGTAAATGCATCTCCCGCGGCAGTGGAATCTACCACCTTATCCGGTCTGTAAGCAGGTATCATGCTGTAATGCTTACCATCGTATATAAACGCTCCTCTTGCGCCCTGCTTTATTACTATGTATTTACACTTGATTCTCTTCCAAAGAGTGAGGGCTGCCTTAAGCGAAGCGTCAGCACCGTTGGGAAATATTCCGGTGTATTCATAGGTCTCTGTTTCGTTAGGACTGAACACCTCAACCTCCGGAAGAGCCTCAAGCGCGTAATTCTTATCTGCCGGAGCGGCATCAACGAATATCGGTATTCCGCGCTGAGCGGCTATTTTCGCGGCGCTGAGCGCAGCATCAAACGATACTTCAAAATCTATAAACACCGCGTCGGGCTGGCATGAAAACGCCTCTAAAATATTATCTCGGGTAAGCGTAATATTCGCGCCGGGGTAATATATTATTCTGTTTTGACCGTCAGACTCCTTAAGAACGGTGGCAAACCCCGTAGGAGCCGTGTGATCGGCTTTTATATACGAGGTATTAACTCCCATTTCTTTGAGAAAGGAATAAATTTTCTGACCGTGCATATCCGCGCCGAGCCGTGTTGAGAATATAGAATCCGCGCCAAGCTTTTTGAACGCAACGGCTGCGTTAAGTCCCTTTCCGCCGGGATTATACGCTACCCCACCGTCATCGATCACCGTTTCGCCCGCTGCGGGAACTCTATAAACATTCATGGAAAGATCCATGTTGGAGCTTCCCACTATAAGTATTTTCTTTGCCATTTTATTTCGCCTTTCTTATAAAGTCTTTACCGTTTAAATTATCGCATCCTCTGCTTTGGAAAGCTTGAAAATCTCTGTTTTTTCGGAAAATTCTTTAGCAAGCGCTGCTTCTCTTGCACGGCATGTGAAAATAAAGCTTTGATGACCCTCTTCGGCAAGAGAATGTATCGCCGCCATCATTGATTTTGCTCTTACGTTATCCTGGTGAGCGAAGCTTTCGTCAAAGCATATTGGCGGCTTTTCTGTATAAAGCATATCAATAAGCGCCATACGCACCGCTATGTACGCAAGGTCACGCGTTCCGCCCGAAAGGAAGTCAACCGATTTATCCTTTCCGAGCTGATCCTTAAACGTTACACGAAGTCCGTCCGAAACATCGAAAGAAGAATATTTCTTGTTTGTCATTATTTCCATAAGCTTCGTTGAATACTCTCCAAGTCGGGGAGAGATTTCCTCGCGAAGATTATCACTTGCGCTTTCTATTGCTTTCAGGGCCACGTAATATGCTTTATGCTGGTTTTTAAGCTCCTCTATTCTCGCATCGTTAGCCTGTATTTTAGAGTAAAGTTCTCCGGGGTCGGTGGCAGTTGCCTTAAGAGAAAACAGCTCGTTTTCAACTTCTTTTGCAAGAAGGTCCTGCGCGGCAATCTTAAGCTTACAATCCTCAATACCCTCAATAATTGCATCGTGATCAATTTCATTAAGCACCTTTCTTTTAAATGGGGGTACCTGGGCGCGTATGTCTATTTCGCTCTTTCCGGAAAGCACGCTTCTCAGCTCGTGCACTTTTGTTTCGATTTCGAATTTTCTGTCAAGTATCTCCTTTTCCTCCGCAAGAAATACGTTAACCTTTTCCTCAAGCGCATCAAGAAAATCGTTGAGTCCCGAGTGAGGGGGCTCTTCACCCCAACGTAAAATAACCTCAAGAAGCTCGTTTTTGGCAGTTTCGTAATTTTCCTTGGCGCGCTCAACGGCAAGTCTTGCATTTTCTGTAGAGCGAATCATTCCGTCGCGTTTAGCGCGGGCTTCGGCTATGACGGCAAGCTTACCTTTAAGATCCTCAAGAGAGGTTGTGGAAAACCTTTTCTCAATAGCCTCAAGACGCGCCTTGTTTTTAAGAAGGAAGACCGCCATGGCTGCAGCGCATCCGATACCGGCCGCACCGAGAAGACCGAAAGCAAGTCTTGGAAGTATTCCCGCAAGAGCTCCCTTTGCAACTATTTCAAACACTGTTGCCGCTATAGCTACAAGCGAGCCGCCTATTATCGAAGCAATATTTTTAATCTGACAGAGTCTGAGTCCTTTGGCCTGCGCCAAAACCTCATCCTCACCGCCGTTTTCGTCAGCAAGCTCTATGGCTCCCTCAATCTCTCTCGTTATACCGACGGCATTTTTCTCATCGGTATAATGCTGAGTTGCGTCAACAAGATTTCTGTACGCATCGTCAACTCCGCGTCTTGCCACCGCTATATCCGTAAGATACTGACTTGTAGGAACAAATCCCGCTCTCATATTTTCGGCTGTAAAGTTATTATATTCCTCGCATGCCTCGTCATATTCCCGTTCAAGCTCGTGAAGTCTGTCGAAATCCTGAATAATAAGAACGTTTCTGTAGCACATATCAAGGTCGCAGAGCTTTTCCTGACGCTCCTCTTCCGCCTCTCTTGCCACCTTAATCTCGTGAAGCTTTGCTTCCTTTGCGAGAATTTGCTTATTATCCTCATCTGCCTGCTTAAACTTCTCTTCAAAATCATCCGAGCGACGCATCAGGTCGTAAATAACACCGCCCATACCGTTCTTATGAAGCAATGTTTCTATTTTAACCGAAACCTTTGCCGCGGCGCGCTGATTGTTTATTTTTTCGCTTCCCGAAAACAATATGTTTTCAATAGACTCTTTAACAGAACCCTCGTTTATCCTTGAGTCGCCTATCTGTCCGACGAACGCGGTGTTATCAAACAGGTCTCTGTCAACACCGAAAAACACCTCGCCTGCAGGAACTCTTCCAAAAACGGGAGCACCGGTCTCAAGGTCGATTATAGTGCTGTCCTCTTTATATGCCTCTCGCAAATTGTTTTCAACGAGGAAGGTCGAACGAGTTATAAGGTAATGCTTATCTTTAACGCGTACGTTCATCGAGCCCTGAGCGTTGCCGGTTGCCCAGTTTATGCACTTATTACGCTCCGAAAGATTTTCCTTGTCCTCAGTGTTATCAAATCCGTAGAGCATATATTTAATAAATGCCGCTATCGTACTTTTTCCGGATTCATTCTGTCCCTCTATGACATTTATAGAATCCGAAAATTCAAGTGTCATATCGGTTATCATTCCAAAGCTTTTAATATTGATTTTCTCAATTATCATACCGTCTCTCCTTTAGTCGTCATATCCGAGCTCGCCGGACAGGAATTTTATACTTCTCTGAACCGAATCCTTGGAATTGTACCAAGGCTCCTCGTCATATTTGTAATCAAATTTTTTACAAAACCACGAAACGTCACCTTGAAGAGCACTCACGTATTTTTTCTGTATCTCATGGCTTTTTTCATAAAATTCTTTGAATATTCTTTTTGACATTTTCTTCGACGCGTAATCAATCATACGCTCGTAGTGAGGCAAGCAAAAATACGGTGCCTTCTCAAATCTTTCCCTGAAAGCGAAATCGCTTTCGTAAAGATACACGGTCGTCGCAATCATTGCGCTGAGGTTTTTTTCTATTCTCCCGCATACGTAGCAATCGGCATTAAGCGCTTTAAGAGCGGTAACACTCGCCTGCGCCTTATTTCCGAGGAGAGCCGGACCGTTTATCTTCTTTTCAACCTCTGCAAGATGGCTTTCAAGCATAAGTCCCATGCCGAGCATTCTTTTCCTTCGGAGCATCATATTGTAGTGAGAAAGACAAAAGCCCTGCTCATTGGTTTTTATTCTGATATCCGGCTCCATCATAGACGCACCGAGAATTATATCAATTTCATCATTCTGAAGCTTTCTGTAAAGCACACAGAACGGACAGCCGCACTCAGGCTTCTCTCCAACCTCATCAAAGGCTTCGCCAACGGGTATAGTATATATCTGCTCCATAAAAATCTCCCTTGCAATCTGTCGAAAAATGTGGTAAAATAAAAATATATTTTATATATATTTTATATACTTATAAGTATTATACAACATATTAATCTTTTTTTCAAGAGGAAGATACAAAATGTTTTATGAAAGAATTAAACTTGATGACGGAAGAGAAGCCATACGCGTAAGCGAGCTTGGATATTACAGCCTGAACGACACCTTTGAATGCGGTCAATGCTTTCGCTACGAAAAAAAAGAAGAAAGAGAGGACGGATACGTCGAATATATGACCGTAGTTGGAGACAAAATTATCAGCGTTGCGCAAAGAAAACCCGGTGAGCTTCTTTTTTTTGATATATCAGACCAAGAATTCAAAGAAATTGTAATTCCCTACTTTTCTCTCAATACCGACTATGGCGAGATCAGAGAGGACATAATCTCTCACACGGATTCCGATTGGCTTATCAAGGCAGCCGAAAATGCCAAAGGCATCGTTATACTTAAGCAAGAGCCCTGGGAAACTCTATTCTCATTTATAATATCACAAAACAATAACATTCCGAGGATACGGAAAATAATCAAAAAGATATGTTCCGAGTACGGCGTAAATATTTGTGTACAAAACAATGTAAAAAAATGTCCGTTATCCAAAATAAATTGCGCCCCGTGCGACGAAATATGCAAGAATTGCGGAATCTGCTACACCTTCCCCACTCCCAAGGATATTGTTAAAAACCCCGAAAAGCTACTCTTATCAAACCCGGGCTTCAGATACAAATATTTATGCGATGCAGCCGAAAAAGTCTGCACGGGTGAGGTTAATCTTGATATGATTGCCGCCGCGCGCTCTTACGAATACACAATCTCACGCCTTGTTGAAATAAAGGGTGTCGGAGCGAAGGTTGCATCCTGCGTTGCTCTTTTCGGATTTTCTAATCTTGAGGCATTCCCCATTGACGTCTGGATGAAGCGGGCGATAGACGAATATTTTGACGGAAATCTTGACCCCACAACTCTTGGCAGATATTCCGGCGTCGCACAACAGTACATATTCCATTATATAAGAAATTTGAACAAATAAAATAAGAAACCGAGGCGCGCCTCGGTTTCTTATT
>JAZSGJ010000106.1:0-4263 GCA_045532675.1 Eubacteriales bacterium
GCTTCTCCAACGTCGGCCTCGGTATAGTTCACTCAATGGCTCACCCCCTCGGCGCTCTCTACGATACCCCCCACGGCGTTGCTAACGCTATAATCCTTCCCACCGTTATGGAGTACAACGCTCCCGCAACAGGTGAGAAATACAGAGAAATCGCAAGAGTAATGGGAGTTAAGGGCGTTGACGAAATGAGCGTTGAGGAATACCGCAAGGCAGCAATCGACGCAGTTAAGCAGCTCTCCTTTGACGTAGGAATCCCCGCAGACCTTAAGGATATCGTTAAACCCGAGGACGTACAGTTCCTTGCCGAGTCCGCATACGCTGACGCTTGCCGTCCCGGCAACCCCAGAGAAACAAGCGTTGAGGAAATCGCAGAGCTCTACAAGAGCCTCCTTTAATCAGGAAAATTAAATAAACGATCAAAACAGGCGGTGAATTTTCACCGCCTGTTTTGCCCCAATCATGTTATGCTTTTTCTTGTTATTATTTTATTATTAGTTTATTATTAGTTTGCTTAGGTTGCTTTAACCTATTTTGAACGCCTTTGCGGCTTCAGCGAATCTGTAAAGTGAGTTAGTAAGCTCAACTTCGGGATTTGCCGTAACGTAAGTTGCAAGATTAAAGGTTGTCGTCGTCTCGCCTATCGTTACAGTCATAGTTTCGAGCATATTGTATACCGCAAGGTCTGTCGCGTTAACTACATATACGTCGTATTCGACACCACTATATGCATATGCAGTTTTATATTCTGTAAAACTAAGGTTCACAGTCTGATTCGTTTTATTATCTGCTATGCCAGTAAGAGACGCGCTTACGCTAACCGATTCACCTGTTGGAACATAAATTGCAAGACCTGCTCTTGCTACGCCTGAAAGACCCTCGAGATCCATAGGGAAATAGGATATCATATAGTTACCGATACCGTCCACTTCTACAGCCTCTGTAGGATTGGGAGCCGCAAGGTACGAAGCATAACTGCTAAGTATGGTATCTGCCCATCCCGGTGCTTGTGAGCCTGAATACGTTACACACGAATTCATATAATCAAGGAAGGTTACGAGAAGCTTAGTTTCGGTTTCCTTTCCATTATACTGAGCAAGACCCATTTCGATGTAATCTTTAAGGCTTACGGAAATCTCATCCGAAAGCGCTTCGCCATTAACGGTGAAGTTAATCTCTACGTCAAAGGTGCTATCGATGCTGTTAAAGGTAAGATAACCGGATTCTACGGAATAATATCCGTCAAGCACAGTTGAATCGACCGGAGCCGCGCCTGCTATAGTATTTACAGTCAATCCGTCAATATTAGGTTTTTCAATGTATACATTATACTTGAATTCGTCAAGAAGCGTTACGTTGAATTTGAAATTTTTCACGTCCGCCTCGTAGCCATTCTCGAAGGGTACGAGAGTATATGACCCACCGGCTACAATATCGCCAGCAGTTGCTGCAGCGTCCGCTCCAACTATTTTCCACGATTTTGAAGAGGAGTACCAACCGTTGTCAAGGTCAGAGCTTATCTCTTTGTTAAGAACCTTACTAACGTTATATTCACCGCTTATAATTTCTTCGCCGTTTGAATCTTTATAAGTAACGGTCGCAGTCGCAGTATTGGAATTAGGATATTTCTCGACATCGCCATACCACGCATCTTCACAGGTATGAAGATTCATGTCAAAATCGGCTTTACCAAAATAATCGTCTATACCAAACTTTGTTCCGGATCCGTAATCTTTTGAGTAGCTGTTAACTGTTACATAGCTCGTTGCAATTGAAAAGTTTTTCGCAGCACTCCTGTCACCGCCGCCTACATTAATGCCAGTACGGAAGGTTGTCGCACCTGAGGCAGTAAAATTATTTGTTCCAACGTATTCACCGTCAAGGAAAACGTAAGAGTTTTTACCGTCGTCAATAACAGTTATATGATTTTTTACGTTTACTGTGTTAGAAAAGCGAACGTCGGAAGAATCATAACTATCATCAATGGATAAATACCAATAAGTTCCGTCAGTTACAAAATATGCATATGAGAAATTTGCTTTAGTCGTGGGGCTGTTGCCATAACAAGAGAGCTTCAACTGAGGAGCATAAGCGATTTTGCCTGTATCATCATCTGTAAGTCCGCCATTTGCGTCAATATATTTGTCAGACCAAATATCGAAATCAATGGTAAGATACTTAAAATTAAAGTTTTTAATATCATTCGCACTAAAAACAGTACCACCATCCGCACTAGTACCACCTGCTATGCTGAAAAGAAGTCCACTGGTGGGACAAGCCTTTCCCTCGTGGCTGGTGCCGTTATGCGCACCGCTCGTCAAATGGTTTGTATTCACATTGACAGTGAAACATTCATATTTTTTTCCTTGGCGCCCATTTCCGCAATCACCGACCTTCGCTTTGTACGTTGCCGTCTTTATAGTACCCGTAGCACCGGCAGGCATTTGAGCAGCTGTGGAAATTGCAGCCGAAGCAGCAACAAGCATAGCACTTACAAGTATACATGCCACAAGCAGCACTGCGAAAATTTTCGAGAATTTTCTCATTTCTTGTTCTCCTTATAAATAAATTTATTAAAAACTATAATATTGGCAAAAGAATAAAACTATCCCTTTGTAACTACTATTATATATAATATTTATCAAAAAGTCAATAAAAAAAAGTGAAATAAAAACGATTTGTATAAATCGACATATAAATGGGGGGAGTGATTGTTGAATATGCAATAAAAATTTACAATTTTGTTCATTTTTAGATGTCCTAAAGCGGAACGTCGAGGCATCATCCCGAAAAATTTAAGAGCCTGCAAATTTCTCTGCAGGCTCTTTGTGCTATTAAAACTTAAAACGGAAATTCGCTATCGTTATTGGAATCATCCTTTTTCTTATCATCCGAATTCTCTGACGGCTCGCTATCGCCTTTCGCCTCATCATCCGGAACGGTAAATACCGAATTAAAGAAATCGTCAGCCGGGAACTTCCCTGTTCTCTGCATTTCTTCAAGCTTTTTTGCGGCTTCCTCTTCAGCCTTACGTCTCGCTTCTTCTTCGGTTTTAGCGTTGTTTTCATGAGCCGTTTTGTTTTCCTCTTCGCTCTTACGCTTCTTCTCACTCGCTATAGATTCTATATACTCCATAGTGGGTGCTTCGCTTTCCATTGCCGCCTTAAACTGCTCGTCGTCCATCGACTCGTTTTTAAGAAGAAATTCAGCAACGAAATGGAGCTTATCAATATTATCCGTAAGATGCTTTTTACAGGTAATGTAGCAAGAGGAAATTATATTTCTGATCTCATCGTCAATTTCCGCCGCAGTCTTTTCGGAGTAGTTTTTACCCGAGGAGAAATCTCTTCCGAGGAAAACTTCGTCAGAGGAATGCTCCGAGCCATAAAGCACGGTGCCGAGTTTTTTACTCATGCCGTAGCGTGTCACCATATTTCGAGCTATTGCGGTTGCCTGCTGAATATCGTTTGACGCGCCGGTTGAAATATCGTCAAGAACCATTTCCTCTGCAGCTCTTCCACCGAGCGCAAGCACGATTCTGTCTATCATAGCGTTACGTGATGTTGTCATTCTGTCCTCTGTCGGAACGCTTATTGTAACACCGCCCGCAGAGCCTGACGGAATGATAGTTATATGCTTTATCGGATCGGTATGCTTACAGAAATAAGACGCAACGGCATGACCCGCTTCGTGATAAGCGCAAAGCTTATTATCGTCGGGTGTGCGCATATTTTTCTTCTTCTGAGGACCGAGAATCAGCTTCATATACGATTCTTCAATATCGTCCATACCGATGAGTGCCTTATTTCTTTTTGCCGCGTGAAGAGCTGCTTCGTTCATAAGGTTTGCAAGCTCAGCGCCTGTAAATCCAATTGTTGTCTGCGCAATTTTTCTGAGGTCGACACTCTCTTCAAGGGGTTTATTACGGCAATGAACCTTAAGAATCTCTTCTCTTCCATTCATATCGGGATAATTAACCGTTACTCTTCTGTCAAATCTTCCTGGGCGAAGAAGTGCCGGGTCAAGTATATCGGGGCGGTTGGTTGCCGCCATGACGATAACGCCGGAATTCGTGCCGAATCCGTCCATTTCAACAAGAAGCTGGTTTAAGGTCTGTTCTCTTTCATCGTGTCCGCCACCAAGGCCGGCGCCTCTGTGACGTCCGACAGCATCGATTTCATCTATAAATATAATACTTGCGGGAGCTTTCCTTGCGCTGTCAAAGAGATCACGAACACGCGATGCACCGACACCAACGTACATTTC
>JAZSGJ010000070.1:0-17153 GCA_045532675.1 Eubacteriales bacterium
CCGAGAACGTAATTATCCTTGGGGTTAAGCGTATAAAGGATAGTTTTCGGAAGACAGTCGCAAACCTCAAGGCTGTTCATAAATGCCGAGAGAGCTTCTGCGATGCAGAGGTCGTTTATCGAATCAAAGCCCGTATCCGCACCGAGCTTCTCATACATCTTTCTGTTATTGTTACGAAGCGCGCCTATGTGAAGCTGCATCGTCCAACCGAGCTTTGTATATTCCTCTGCGCAAACCTTAAGCATACCGCATTTGAAGGAATCAACCTCCTCCTTGGTAAGCTCCTCGCCTGCCATCTTCTTATTAAATGCTGACACGGGGTCGCCCTCGCCGTAAGGAACGTATTCAAGAGCATGGTCGGAAAGACGGCATCCGTGATCGTTAAAGTACGCAATTCTCGCTCTCATCCACGCTTCAAGCTCTGCATAGGATTTAACCCCTATCATTTCGATATAGGGAATAAAGGTTTCCTTGTTTATCTCCACCGCCTTGTCGGGACGGAAGGTGGGAAGAATCTTCGTCGGGAAATTTACCAGCATCTCGTGATACTCAAGGGTGTCTGCAGGATCATCAGTCGTGCACACTATCTCAACGTTTGAACGCTTGATAAGCTCTTGCGCTCTGAACTCGTCCTTAGCGAGACATTCGTTGCACTTATTCCAAATCATCTCGCAAGTATCCTCTGAAAGAGTCTCGTCTATATCGAAATATCTCTTAAGCTCAAGATGAGTCCAATGATAAAGAGGATTGCCTATAAGAAGAGGCATTGTGCGTGCAAACGCTTTGAACTTCTCATAATCGTCACCCGCTCCGGTTATAAGCTCCTCATCTATACCGTTCGTTCTCATCTGACGCCACTTATAGTGGTCGCCGCCGAGGAAGAGATCAAATGCATTTTTGAACTTATAGTTCTCAGCAATCATTTTGGGGTTAAGATGGCAATGATAGTCTATTATCGGAAGATCTTTTACCATTCCGTAAAGCTTTTTTGCCGTCTCTGTTTTAAGCATAAAATTATCGTTAATAAAACTCATAACGTTACTCCGTCCTTAAATATTGAAATTTCACGATAGCCATTAAGCTCGTTTTTCGTCAACTCACCCTCGGCAACCTTTATTATATAATCAAACAGCTCGTCTGTCAAGGGATTTCCCGAAAGAGTCGGGCTTGCGTCAAAATCTATCCAACCGCTCTTGCGCTCGGCAAGGGATTTGTTGGTTGAAATTTTAACGGTTGGCACAGCCGAGCCGACGGGCGTTCCTCTGCCGGTGGTAAAGAGTATGATATGTACTCCCGCCGCCATAAGATTGGTTATGGCAACGATATCGTTTCCGGGACCGGTAAGAAGCGAAAGACCGCATTTTGAAAGCCTGTCTCCATAGGTAAGAACGTCAACGACCTTTGAAAGACCGCCCTTCTGAACACAACCGAGCGATTTTTCCTCAAGCGTAGTTATTCCTCCCTTTTTATTTCCGGGCGAGGGGTTTTCATATATAACCTGATTATGCCTCGTGTAATAATCTTTGAAATTGTTTATAAGAGCTACTGTTTTGTCAAATACTTCTCTATTCTCGCATCTTTGCATAAGAAGATGCTCCGCGCCGAACATTTCGGGTACTTCCGTAAGAACACAGCTGCCGCCCATAGCAATAAGCTTATCTGAAAGTCTGCCGACAAGCGGATTTGCCGTTATTCCGCTATATCCGTCGCTTCCGCCGCACTTAAGTCCAAGCTTAAGCTTGGAAACGGGAATAGGAACTCTTTTAAATTTCTTCGCGTACTCCTTGAGCTCTTCAACTATAAGAACTCCCGCCTCAACGTCATCCTCAACGTCCTGAGTATTCAAAAATTTAACACGGCACGGGTCATACTCACCAAGCACCCCTTTGAATACTTCGATATTGTTATTCTCGCATCCAAGACCGAGAACAAGCACTCCCGCGGCGTTGGGATGATTTACCATGCCACAAAGAATCTTTTGCGTAATCTCCTGATCGTCTCCAAGCTGGGAGCAGCCGAACGGATGCGGAAAATGCAGGGCGCCCGTCCTCTCGGCAATCTTTTCGGCAACCTTATTTACGCATCCGACGGTGTTCACTATCCATATGTCGTTTCTTATACCTACGTCGCCGTTATCCCTCAAATATCCCATAAAGGTAACGTCTTTATTTTCTTCCGGAATATCGTAAAATTTCGGATTATACTCGTAAGTAAGGTTTCCTGAAAGATTCGTTTTTGTGTTATGCGAATGAACGTGCTCGCCTTTTTTGATATCCTCGGTCGCGTGACCGATAGGATTTCCGTATTTTATAATGTCCTCACCTTTTTTGATATCTCTTGCGGCGTATTTGTGTCCGTCATCAAGATTGACGTCAACGTTATCAAGCTTATTTATTAACATATTTTTCAACCTCTGCACAAATGAAAGTCAAATCCTCTCCCCAAAGATTGTCGTTAGCGAGAATTTCGGACGTGTTGTGGGATTTCATGAACTCAACGACGTCTGCATCGTCATTCGTCATATCCGTCTTATAAAAATCAATGAGCTTTGCAAAAGCGAAAAGAAGCGTCTCGGGCATTTTTTCATATCTCTTTATGTATTCGAGAATAGACGGAAGCACTCTTACCTTGAATTTACTTACAGAGTTAAGAGCAATAGCCGTAAGATAATGCTTAATATACGGATTTCCGAATCTTTCAAGAACGCTGTTTGCGTAATCAAGAAGCTCGGCGCGAGGAAGGTCAAGAGTGGGAATAATTTCGTCAAAAACGCATTTTCTGATATGCTCGTTCATCACCTTGTCGTCGATACAGCTCTTTACTGTGTCAAGTCCCGAAAGAAGCGCGTACGGAACAAGAGACGTGTGAGCGCCGTTAAGAATGCGAACCTTTCTTGTGCGGTACATTTCAAGCTTATCTTTGGTTACGATAACGTTAAGACCCGCCTTTGCGAATGGAAGCTCCTTCTCTATATCGTAATCGGTTTCAATAACCCAGAGATGAAAATATTCAGAGGTATTAACCATGTTATCCTCATAGCCGAGACCTACATCCTCACCCTTTGGATAACCGGTATTGATTCTGTCAACAAGAGTGTTCGTAAATACGTTCTCGTTTTCTATCCAATCACAAAAGTCCTTTCCAAGATCCCAGAGCTTTGCATATTGAAGAACGCATTTTTTAAGATTATCGCCGTTTCTGTCTATAAGCTCGCACGGGAGAAAAACAAATCCGGGAAGATTAAGCTCATATCTTTTCTTAAGAAGAAGCGTAAGCTTTGCAGGAAACGTTTTCGGGGGAGCGTCTGTGATTTTATCTTCATCTGAAAATACTATACCTGCCTCTGTGGTGTTTGAAACAACGAAGCGGAAATCGGGATTTTCCGCAAGAGCGAGATATTCTTCAAAATTATCGTAAGGCTTCACACAGCGTGAAATTGAATTAACAAGAGTTTTGTCAACTCCCTCAACTCCTCTTATTATGTGGGTATAACAGCAGTTCTGAGCCGTAAGAAGATCGCACATGCCGTCCTTGATAGGCTGAACAATTACTACGTTTCCGGAGTATGAACCGTTGTCGTTCATCTTCTGAATCATCCAGTCAACGAATCCGCGAAGGAAGCCTCCCTCTCCGAACTGTATTATTTTCTCAGGTCTTGTAACTTTTTCAAATTTCATAGGTTTATTCCCTTCTTTAAGTATTAATAGATTGAGGCACAAAATGAATCAAAAATTTGCCTATTATAATTTTACACTATTTTTTTGATATTTACCTTAAATTCGTTGACCTATTTCGGCTCTAAATCTTTGTTTTTTTGACATTTTGATAAAACTACTTTCTTTTCCTTGTGCAAGAAGACGGCAATGTTCCTATATGATTTTTAAAGCATCTTGAAAAATATGACAGATTTTCAAAACCCGTAGCAAACGCCGCCTCGGAAACCGATGCCCCTTCCTGAAGCATTCGCCTTGCTTCCTTACACCGAAGAACGTTAAGATAATCAAAAATCGTAATTCCTGCCATTTTCTTAAATTCCCTCGACATATGATACTTACTTGAGCCGACCTTTTCCGAAATCAAGTCAAGAGTCAAAGACTCTGTCATATGCTCTCTTAAATATTTTATAACATCCTTTGTAAACTCGGATGAGGCGCTGACCGATTCGCTTTTTTCTTTTATTGCCTTACCGTAATATCTGCATAATTTAATCAGCACCGCAAGAGCGGCGCAGCGAACCGCGGCAACAGCGTATGAATCTGCGGAAAAATTTCTGACGGAGTTTATTTCGCACACAAAATTTTCGATACACTGATAAATAACGTCATCTTCTATTATTTCCTTGAAGCTCTGCTTCATTACGTCTATACCGTTTGCATCGCAAAAGGATTTGTCGATTATCATGCAATGATACTCTATATAATCATCACCCACGACCTTGTGCAGCATCTGCGGATTTATAACGGCAATGCATCCCGAATTCACTTCGTACCACGCCTCGCCGATTTTTACTTTTCCCTTCCCTTTGACAAATGTCAAAATCTCTAAATTTTCATGCCAGTTCGAAATTATACCCGTATTTTGACCAACGCGGTCATAGTGATATATAAACGGAAGCAATGGTTCTTTCATTATGTGCGTCTCATAAATGTATCTTGACATAGCATCATCTCCTAACAACATAGCAATATTGTGTCAAAAATAGGCAACAATTACAGTTGAAATATATCTAATAACATTATAAAATAAAATTACAGAATAATCAAGAGAAAAATAAATTATTAAAGAGGAGTTATATAATGTACAGTTTCCCTATTGGCGTTATACTCGAATCCTTTAAAAACGACAGAAGCAGCGCGATAAAAAAGGCTGCATCCATCGGTGCTCATGGTATACAGATGTACGCAACAAAAGGTGAAAATTCACCCGAAAACCTGAATCCCTCAGATCGCAAAGCGCTTTTGGATGAGGTAAAGAGCAACGGACTTGTGTTCTCTGCTCTCTGCGGAGATCTCGGACATGGATTTGGAAACAAAGAGCTAAACAAGGAACTGATTGAAAAATCAAAAAGAATCGTTGACCTCGCAAAAGATCTTGACACTGATATTATAACAACCCATATCGGAGTAGTTCCAAGCGACAAAAATCACGATAGATATAAGGTGATGCAAGAAGCTTGCTTTGAGCTCGCTTCATACGCTGACAGCATGAACGCTCATTTCGCTATTGAAACGGGACCCGAAACCTCAATTGTGCTCAAGGAATTTCTTGACTCCCTCGGCTCAACGGGTGTTGCCGTAAACCTTGACCCCGCTAACATAAAAATGGTAACGGGAGACGATCCCGTGGACGCGGTATACAATCTCAGAAAATACATTGTACATACTCATGCGAAAGACGGCAATATGCTCATAAAAACGAATCCCGAATACATATACAAGGTAGTTCATCCCGTTCCCGAGGGATTCGGAAGCAAGAAGTATTTCGAAGAAGTTCCTCTCGGAACTGGCAGCGTAAATTTCAAAAGCTATCTCAAAGCGCTTGAGGATATCGGCTACCGCGGATTCCTTACGATTGAGCGCGAGGTAGGAGCAGAGCCCGAAAAGGACATTATTGCAGCAAAACAATATCTTGATAAAATAATTAAGGAGAACTGATATGAAAAAAGCGAAAATAGCTCTTATAGGAGCAGGAAACATTGCAAACGTGCATCTTGATGCATACTCCAAGCTTGATAATGTAACGATAGCCGCTATATGCGATATAAACGAAGAACACCTTAATGAAACGGCAGACAAATTTGGCATAACGAACAGATACACGAGCGTTGAAGCCATGCTCAGCGCAGAAAAGGAGCTTGATGCGGCTGACGTTTGCGTTTGGAACTGCAATCACGCAAAGTGTACAATAGCCGCTCTTAACGCGAAGCTTCACGTTCTTTGCGAAAAGCCTATGGCTTATACGGCAAATGAAGCCGAGGAAATGAAGGCCGCAGCAGAAAAGAACGGAAAAGTTCTTATGATAGGCTTCGTTACACGCTTTGATCCCGAAGCTATAGTTGTAAAGGACTTTATCGACAACGGATATGCAGGCGAAATATACTACGCTAAAGCACAGTACGTAAGACGCCACGGCAACCCCGGCGGATGGTTTTCCGATAAATCAAAATCCGGTGGCGGTCCAGTTATCGACCTTGGCGTTCACGTAATAGACAGAGCGAGATACCTTATGGGAAAACCGATGCCCGTCTCGGTATACGCGGCAACTTTTAATAAGCTCGGCAAGCGCGATTACTTAAAAACAAGCGTGGGATGGATGCCTAAGGGCGCGTCCGAAAATGATATTTGCGATGTAGAGGATTTCGCATCCGCAATAATCCGCTTTGATAACGGAAGCATTATCCAGCTCGAAACAGCTTACAGCTTAAACGGCGAGGCAGTAAACGGACTCGACCTTTACGGAACCAAAGCAGGATTCAGAACAGGCAGAGGCAAGCTCACGATGTTCACCGAAATGAACGGTTACCTTACCGATGCTGATATAAATACGAATCACCTAAAAAATTCCCGTCCCATGTTTGAAGCTGAAATGGCACATTTTGCCGATTGTGTAATTAACGGCAAACAAACGAGCGCCGGAGCCGATGACGGTGTCATTGTTATGAAAATACTTGACGCGATTTACGAATCGGCTCGCACAGGTCACGAAGTTATAATAAATTAACACGGGTGTATACAAATGAAAATCTCCGTAAGCTCATATTCGTTTGCTCAATATATCTTCCAAAGGTGAAATAACACAGCTCGGCTGTGTTAAAAAAGCCAAATTGCTAAAAACGCGTGGCGCGTAACGGACATCATAATTTTCAAAAAACTTGAATTATTTGACTGATTTTTGGAAAAATCTTGATTTTTTTGATGTTCTATAGTATACTTTAATTAAAATAAGTTTTACAGGCTATAATACTTGCCACTCATGAAGGAATGGAGATCGATATGGAGCAAGCAAAAAGCAAAGATACAGATACTTATTATTTTCAAAAAACCGTGGGAAGCTCGAGCAGTCAGTGCATTCGCCATTACCATAACTCATTTGAAATATATTATCTGAAAGAAGGACATTGCAATTATTTTATAGATAACCGCTCTTACGATACGAATGTCGGAGATATCGTTTTAATACCGGAAGGCGTTATACATAAAACCAACTATGATAATACACCTCATACAAGGATACTCGTCAATTGCTCATTAGATTACATCCCCAAGAGTGTTATTTCGATTATTCCATCAATGATTTATATATACAGAAACCCGGAAATTACAAAAGACGTAGACGTATTATTTCAAAAAATAGGCAACGAATATGAGCGAGATGACTCATTTAGAGATGAAGCTTTAAAATGTCTCACCTTTGAACTGTTTTTTCTTTTGGCGAGAAACCTTGCTAAAAGGGCTGAGGTAAGTGCGGGAAGTTTATTTATAGAAGAAACCGTAAAATACATTCAAAAAAACTTTATGACCGACCTGTCTCTTCCCAAGATAGCAAAAATGCACTCTATAAGTCCGGCTCATCTTTCGAGAACATTTAAAAAAGAAACAGGCTTTGGTTTTACAGAATACGTCACTTTGGTCAGGCTGCAAAAGGCAGAATATATGCTGAAAAACGAACCGGGCAAATCAGTATGCGAAATTGCCTACGCCTGCGGATTCAACGACTCAAACTATTTTTCGGATAAATTCAGAAAAGCTTACGGCATTGCCCCATCAAAAGCAAAAAACAAAACCTCACGCGCCCAACGTATAAAAATCATATAGGAGCTAAGCATATTTTTACTGAGCTCAATCACTTTTTCCATTATTTTGGTCTCATATCTATTGTAACACAACAAACCGGCTCTGCGCATGATAAGAGACGAATACATAAGCAAATTTACAATAGACGAGCTGTCAAGCGAATGCAATATAAGTAAGTATCATTTTTACAGAATTTTCAAAACGGTAACCGTTATAAGCACGATGCAATATTTGAACGGCTACAGATTGAAAATTGCCGATGCAATGCTTAACAGCACCCAAAACGGAATAGCCGAAATATCGGCGAAATGCGGATTTGATGACGTAAGTTATTTTTCAAGACTTTATAAAAAGCATTTCGGGTATTCTCACGGAAAAGCAAGAGAAAAATAAGAAAATTTTGGGTGTCTCAAATGTGACCAGCCACTTGCTTTTTTATGTTATCATATATCTACAATTATAATATTATTATGAAGCAAAAATGGACAAGTCAAATTTTTCTAAAGAAGAGTCTAAAATATCATTAACAGATGTTTACAGAGTAACCGCACAACAAGCATATAAATATCTAATAAAACACCGCAAATTGCTTAAAAACGAAGATTACCTAAACCATATCTCAACAAAAACACAAAGTAAAAAAACTCCTATTTGCTATTAGGGGCTGTCTCATAGCATTAACAAAATATGAACACTATGTGCAACCATAACAAAAAACCAAGATCAATCATTTGATTTGACCTTGGTTTTTTGTTGCTTTTGTATATGATTTTATCTCAAAAATTCAGTTTGAGACAGCCCCTTTTCGTTTCATAAAAATCAAATTGTGTTAGATGAGCCAAGAACGTTAACGATCTTGTGGCGAACCATCTTTTTAACCTCTTCGCGAGCAACCTTAAGATATTCTCTCGGGTCAAACGCTTCGGGTTTTGCGTCGAATACGCGGCGGATACCTGCAGTCATTGCAAGTCTGATATCAGAGTCAATGTTTATCTTACAAACAGCCATCTTAGCCGCGCGGCGAAGCTGCTCCTCGGGAATACCTACTGCATCGGGAAGTTTACCGCCGAGTGCGTTAATTTCAGCTACGCATTCGTGAGCAACGGATGAAGCACCGTGAAGGACTATGGGGAATCCGGGAAGTCTTTTTCCAACTTCCTCAAGGATATCAAATCTGAGAGGCGGAGGAACAAGAACGCCGTTTTCGTTTCTTGTACACTGATTGGGAGTGAATTTGTAAGCTCCGTGAGATGTTCCGATTGATATTGCAAGTGAATCTACTCCGGTGCGGGTGACGAACTCCTCAACCTCATCGGGACGGGTGTATGAGGAATGCTCCGCAACTACGTCATCCTCAACTCCGGCAAGAACGCCGAGCTCGCCCTCAACAACAACGCCGTTAGCGTGAGCATACTCAACAACCTTTTTGGTGAGTGAGATATTGTCCTCAAAGCTGTGGTGAGAGCCGTCGATCATAACAGAGGTGAAACCTCCGTCAATGCAGGATTTGCAGATGTCAAAATCTGCGCCGTGGTCAAGGTGAAGAGCAAAATCAATTCCGCTGTCTTCTACAGCAGCGCGGGCAAGACCCATAAGATACGCGTGCTTTGCATATTTGCGGGCGCCGGCAGATACCTGAAGAATAACCGGTGATTTTTCTTCAGCGGCTGCTTCTGTGATCGCTTGAATAATCTCCATATTATTAATATTGAAAGCACCGATGGCGTATCCGCCGTCATATGCTTTCTTGAACATTTCCTTGGTTGTTACAAGTGCCATTTTATGTCTCCTTATGTAAAATCGTTTTTTATATATTTTACACTTTTTTTATAAAAAAATCAAGTCTTATTACAAAGTTTTAAAAAATATCTTTAAAATTTGTCAATATATAGTTTAAATTAATATTGACAATTATTTATAGCGGTGTTATACTGTTCCTATAATGTGATTTTTGTGAGGTTGTTTATGCTCAGAATTGAAAAATTAACAAAAAAGTACGGTGATAAGTGTGCAGTAGATTCACTTAGCCTTGAGATAAATCGGGGCGAAATCTATGCATTTATAGGACATAACGGAGCAGGTAAGACAACAACTCTTAAAGCCTGCATGGGTATTCTGTCCTTTGATGACGGAAATATTTATATTGACGGTATGTCGGTGAAGGAAAAGCCGATTGAGTGCAAGAAAATAACCGCTTATATTCCGGATAATCCCGACCTATACGACTATCTTACCGGTATAAAATATCTTGATTTTGTTGCAGACGTTTACGGTGTCAGCTCCGAGAAGAGAAACGAGCTTATAAGCTTATATGCAAAGAACTTAGGGATAACGGCTGATTTAGCTTCTCCAATCGGTACGTATTCTCACGGAATGAAACAGAAGTTAGCTATTATTGCGGCGTGGATTCATGAGCCAAAGCTTATAATAATGGACGAACCGTTCGTCGGTCTTGACCCGAAGGCGTCTCACACACTAAAGGAGATGATGCACGAGCATTGCGAGCGCGGCGGCTCAATCTTCTTTTCGACCCACGTGCTTGACGTGGCGGAGAAGCTTTGCGACAAGGTCGCTATAATTAAAAAAGGAAAGCTTGTCGTGACGGGCAGAATGGATGAAGTTAAGGGTGACGATTCGCTTGAAGACGTCTTTCTTGAGTTGGAGGACGTAGATGATTAAATATCTTGTTAAAAACCGCTTGCGTTCGGCGCTCGGTGCTATTATCGGAAAGGGAAAAGGAGGCACGGTAAAAAAGGCGAGTCATCTGAAAATCGTCGCATTTATTCTTCTTTATGCCTATATTATAGGATTTTTTCTGTTCATTTCCGGTATGGCATCCTTTGCGTTCGGTGCTTCGCTTATTCCAAGCGGCGCGTCATGGATGTATTTCGCTATATTTATGATAGCTTCGTTTTCATTCGTCTTTATTTTAAGTATATTTGAGACGAAAAGCGAGCTTTTTGAATGCAAGGATAACGAATTGCTCTTATCTATGCCTATAAAACCGAGGGATATTGTTATAAGCAGAATATCGGTTGTGCTTATCTACAACTATATCGAAGAGCTTATAATAATGCTTCCATGCATACTGTTTTATGCGATTTTCTCAAAATGGAATATTGTCGGTATTCTTGGCGGTCTTGCCGTAACGGTACTTATTCCTTTGTTTGCGACGGCTATTGCTTCGGCGGTCGGATACGTTGCAGCGCTCGTTTCTAAAAAAATGAAGAGAAACAGCCTTATGACTTTTGTCTTAGCTGTAATATTCTTGTTTGTCTATATGTTCGGATATAGCGCTGTTGTTGAAAAAGCTAATGGGTTTCTTTCTCAAAGTCACACGTTAACGCCTTCCGATTCGCCTCTTCTGTATTTTATTGGATCTGCGGCAGAATTTAAGCCCGTAAGCATTATAGCACTCGCTGTTTTTTCTATAGGAAGCGCGGCTTTAGCATACACGGTAATATCTAAAAGCTATATAAAAATAGTAACCGACAAAAAAGGTGAGAAGCGTAACGTATATAAAGAAGAGAAGCTGAAAAATAAAGGTGCTCTTTACGCTTTGACATATAAGGAATTAAAACGTTTCTTTTCTTCTGCAACCTATATGATAAACACGGGGATAGGATTGATTTTTGAAATTTTTCTTGCGGTATTTGCATTGGTTAAACGCAACAGCTTGATTGAAACAATAAAATTGTTATCGGACGAGCTTGCGCTCTCATCTACGGAAGATATAATATGTCCTATGATGATAGTCGCGCTGGTTTTTATAAGCGGATTTACAACAATATCGTCATGCGCGCTGTCTCTTGAAGGTAAAAATCTTTGGGTAATAAAAACGCTGCCTGTAAATTCTCGTGATGTTATGATTTCGAAAACCCTTCCGCATATTATAGTATCTGTTCCGCCAACGCTAATAAGCTCAATACTCCTGATAATAGCGTCAGGGGCTTCGTTAAAGTATTGGCCATTCTTTATTCTGACACCAATTGCCGCAACTGTATTTTCCGCGTTTTTAGGACTTATTATTAACGTTGCTTTCCCGAAGTTTGAGTATGATAATGAGGCTCAGCCTATAAAGCAATCGCTCGCAGTATTCCTTGTTATGATAATTCAGATGCTGATAGGATTGGTTGTTTTTGGATTAACGGTTTTGCTTTCGATTTTTGCGTTCGGATTTTTAGCTGCGGTCTTAGTGCTTTTGTTTTTCATAGGACTGTCCGCTGCACTTTGCGCTATTCTTTTAGGTCCGTCAGCAAGAAAATATGAAAAAATTGAAGTGTAATAATTTCGTTTTGTTCGGGGAAGAGTAATTACAGTTTAACGTAATAAAGGTGGGGCGTGTGAAATTAATTAAGAAGATACCGTATTTTCTTTTAGCTTTTTCATTGATTCTTTTCACTTTTTCTCTGATCTCTAGATTGCTCGGTACCTACTTTAACCGCACGGCTTGTCAACTTGCGCGCGAAATTCTTGCATTTTTGACGTCTGTAGTTTCTTTTTCGATTTTTGAGGGCGCAGTTCTTCTGTCGCCCTTTCTTGTTATTATTACGCTTACAGCAATTTTCAAATCAAGCAAGAATATAAGTAAACAATTCTTTACATTTGTTTCTTTCTTTCTCATAATTCCATCATTATATTTTTTAACAATAGGTATTTCATATAAAGCGGATTCACCGTTCGTTTCAAGCGTTAATATAAATGAAGATGAGCTAATCTGTTCCGCAGAGATTATTACGAAAGGTATTTCGGAATTTTCTGATTGTGAAAATTCTTTTCCCGATATTACAGAGATTTCGGATGAGCTAGCACGCTCATATTCTTGTTTGTATAATGTGCATGGATATACAGGTAATGTGTTTCCTCGTCCAAAGGAAATTCTGTTTTCAAAGTGGTTAAGTCATATGGGTACCCTTGCGTTTTATTCCTTTCCAACGGGCGAGGTGAATATTAACACCGAAATTCCGGATTATATGGTACCGTTTACTATTGCTCATGAGTACGCTCATTACGTTGGTATAGCTTCGGAGCAAGATGCTAATTTCATGGCCTTTTTGGCGTGCGTTAACTCAAACAACGGATACATTAGGTACTCGGGGCTTCTCTCGGGGATTGAATATCTTCTTTCCGATATATATAAATGTGATAAAGAAATTTATAAAAGAGTTTTCTCACTTCTTCCGGAACGTGCAATTTCGGATATGAAGTTATACAGAGAATACTCAAAAAAATATGAACGTGGATTCTTTTTCAGCGTATCGGATGAGCTTAATTCAGCACATCTTGATATATGGGATAAAAATGGCAGACATAGTTATTCAGGTGTATCAGGGTTGATTGCGGATTACATTAACAGTTCTTTTTCACATTGCATAAAATGCAGTGAGACAACTGTCTTGCGGAGTGAAAAATGGGACGATTTATTATACGCGGGGGAAAAGCTTTATGCGGTGAGATCTCCGTTGGGGGCTCAAAAAATGCGACTTTGCCAATAATTTTTTCCTGTATTTTAATACGTGGAATTTCAACCTTAACGAATGTGCCGGATATTGCCGACGTTGATGTCGCACTTGATATTTTAAAGTCGTTTGGCGCGAGGTGCTCGCGTGAAGGGGATAAACTTGTTTTAGATACGCGTGAGCTTGAGTACGTTTTACCCCCTGACGAAGCGGTTTCAAAAATCAGAGCGTCCTCATATCTTATAGGAGTGTCTCTTGCCCGTTTCAGACGCGCAAGGATTATGCGGTTTGGCGGATGTAATTTTGACAGTAGACCTATAGACATGCATATTGGGGCGGCGTGCGCGCTTGGCGCAAAGATTGACGGAAACGAGCTTTATGCAGACTGTCTTGTCGGCGGTGATATATTTTTTGACAAAATTTCTGTAGGCGCAACGGTAAACGCTATACTGCTTGCTGCAACCGCAAAAGGAAAAACCCGCATTTACGGCTATGCTAAGGAGCCACATGTAATTTTGCTAATTGATTTTCTTAAGAATGCGGGAGCGGAAATTCGGTTAACCGATGATTTTATTTGTATAGAAGGCAGGGAGCTTCACTCTTCGTTTATCGAAATAATACCGGACATGATCGAGGCCGGGTCATATCTTGCGTTGTCGCTTATGACCGATTCTTCCTTACGCGTTATCGGTGCGGATAAATATCAGTTGAATTCATTTCTTGACTTGCTTGTCCGGAGCGGAGCTGTTGTTGAATTTGATGATGCGTCGGTTACTGTCAGCGGCAGCATCTGCGAAAGGGTGAGTATAGAAACAGCTCCTTATCCCGCTTTTCCTACTGACCTTCAACCGCTTATGGCACCTCTTCTTGCTGCATCGCTTGGCGGAATAATAAAGGAAAACGTGTGGAAACGTAGATTTGGATATCTCGATGAGCTTATGAAATTCGGAATCGAATTCAACTCGAAAGACGGATATGCCGAAATAAAGGCATCACAGATAAAAGCCGCCGCAGCAATTGCGCCGGACCTTCGCGGCGGAGCTGCACTTATACTTGCCGCCTTATATGCTGACGGAGAAAGTGTCATTGATAACGCAGAACTGATAAATCGGGGATATGGAGACATAATAAACAAGCTACGTTCCGTCGGCGCTGATATTTCGTACTTAAATCAAAATAAATATAATATTAAATAATTATTGAAAAACATCCATAGTTGTGCTATTATATAAGCATAGATTATGGATGTTTTTTTGAAAGTCAGGAAAAGCGGTGAGTTTATATGAAAAGAATTATGTTCGTATGCCACGGAAATATATGCAGGAGTCCGATGGCGGAGTTTATATTCAAATATTTTTTGGAAAACGAGGGACTTGTTGATTCTTTCACTGTAGCCTCATCCGCAACGAGCACCGAGGAAATATGGAACGGCATTGGTAATCCGATTTATCCTCCCGCAAGGGCAGAGCTTAAGCGGCGGAAAATACCGTTTTGCGAACGACGTGCGGTTCAGCTAAAGAAAAGCGACTATGAAAAGTATGACCTTTTTGTTGGAATGGATAGCGCAAACGTTCGCAATATGGAAAGGATTTTTGGCGGCGATCCCGACGAAAAAATAAAAAAGCTTATGGATTATACTTCACGTGGCGGAGACGTTGCAGATCCTTGGTACAGCGGAAATTTTAGCCTTGCATACGAGGACATATACGAAGGATGTACCGCTTTGCTTAAATCATTGAAATAAAAACAAAGGATAAGTTTATGAATATATCAACCGTAATAAGTATAGAGAATAAAGGGATAGGTAAATTCAGAGTAAAAGGTGAAAATTTTATTCTGAAGTCGGTTAAGTTAAATACGCAAACCGATAATCACGACACTCTGCTTGAAGAGAGTATCAAATATATGTATAAAGGAAAAAATGAAGAGACAGAGGGGCATATATTTATACTTACCGATTCTTATAACAATATTTCCACGGTATTTATTGTTCCGGTGCCCGACTGCGTTATGCCTAATTTCCGACTTGTCGACAGTAACGTTGAAATTAAAGCCTACGGATTTCCGATTTATGTCGGAAGCTGCGCCCCTAAGGAGACGGACAGATTTATACGCGGATGGTATAGGCTTTTATACAAACCCAAGAGCCTTCACGCAATGTCGAACACATGGGGTGACCGCAACGGCCGCAGCAGAGTGAATGACAGCTTTATAAGACGTGAAATAGAATCGGGGGCTGATATCGGACTTGACGCAGTACAGATTGACAATGGATGGCAAAAGGGAATTCCGGACACCTACGATGAAAACGGTCTGCGTATTTTTGAGGGAGATTTCTGGAAAGTAAAAAAAGATATATTTCCGGAAGGAATACAGCCGCTTTGCGAGTATGCGAATAAATGCGGCGTTGAGCTTAGCCTGTGGTTTGCTCCGCAAAGCAACGGCGTTTTCTCAAAATACGAGAGAGATATGCAGGTGTTAAAAGGCGCGTATGACGACTGGGGAATCAGATATTTCAAGCTTGATATGATTCAGCTTCTATCAATTGAGCATAGCGAAAGAATGCTTGATTTTCTTGATGATATATTTTCATTTGGCGATGGCGTGTCGGTTGAACTTGACGTGACTGCGGATACGAGGCTGGGATATCTTCTTTGCGCTCCGTACGGCACTATATTTGTAGAAAACAGATATACCGCATGGTCAAATTACTATCCTCACAGAACACTCCGTAATCTTTGGCTTCTTTCAAGGTACATACCTGCTTCGAAATTTCAGTTTGAGCTCCTTAATCCCGAGCTTTACACGGATAAGTACAGTAAAGACGATCCGTTGAGGCCTGAGCTTTACGATATAGATTATCTTTTCGCAAGCGTAATGTTTTCAAACCCTCTTTTTTGGATGGAAACCCAATTTTTAAGCGATAAATGCAGGGAAAAGTTGAAAAATATAGTTCCTCTCTGGCGTAAATACCGCGATGAAATTCTTAATTCGGATGTTTATCCTATTGGTGAGGAGCCGTCGGGTGCGTCTATGACGGGATTCGTCTCGGATTCTGACGGTATAATGCATCTGTTGCTTTTAAGAGAGCATACAAACCGCGAAAGCTTTACCTTTGAGGTAGGTGATAGCGCAGATGGGGAAATAGAGCTCGTTTGCTCAAATTCAAAAATAGAATTCACTCAAAAAGAAAACACCGTAAGCGTTAATTTCGGCGCTTCGGCATCATATGCATGGTTCAGGATTAAGAAAAAATAAGTCAATTCAGCCGCACGCACGGAAGCTTTTTGACAAGATGCCGCAGCGGATTGTATTTGATTCGTAATTTTGGAAGGATAAATTTATGGTTATATACAATGCAAAAGCACAACAAAAATTGCTGACTATTTTGTTATGTGGTGTATTTGAATTTCTTATTATATTGGGATTTTTCTTAGGTAAGATTTACAACAATCCAAAAGAAATCTTAATAGTTGTTCTAATCATGTTAGGCGAAGCGAGGTTTTAGGATTAAAGTGGTCAGCGATAGACTTCTATCAAAAGACGATAAGCATAAGGCACAAGGTTGTTGACGAGAAGAACGGCCCCGTAGGATACGACGTAATGAAGACGAAATCCTCATACAGAACGCTTCCTCTCCTCCCATTTATCGAAGAAGCACTTATTGCAAAGCGTGACGAATGCTTCGAAATGCAGAGAGTTATGGGAAGAAGCTATACGGGCGAATACAAGGAGTATATAAACGTTGATGCTATCGGTAGGTTATACAGACCGAATTACGTAACCGATCACTTCGCGGTAATACTGAAAAATCACGACCTAAGAAAGATAAGGTTTCACGACCTCAGACACTCCTGCGCATCTCTGCTACTCGCGAATAAAATACCGATGAAGATGATCC
>JAZSGJ010000008.1:0-8331 GCA_045532675.1 Eubacteriales bacterium
GATTTTTCAATTTTTTTGTTACAAATGCAAGAAACAAATTCTAAATTGGTAATTTTTACCATTTTACAACTTAAAATTTCGTTAATTTTTTTGCTTTATGCGGTATTGATTTCCACCCAATTCTATGGTAAAATGTATTTGCTTTCATAAATTACCAAAATTTACCAATTTTCAAAAAAAAGGAGAAAACAAAACATGGAAAACTCAGCAAAAATCTTAATATGTGACGAAAACGATGATGAAAGAGCGAGACTTATCGAAAATTTACGCAAGGTAGGCATCCGCAGATGCGATGAAGCAAAAGACGGAACGATGGCTCTTGATATGATCTCAAAATATACATACGATGTCGTAATTGTTGATTTATGGATATCAAAGCTTGATGGAATCGGAATAATCCGCTCTGCCGCAAAATTAAATCTTCAGGAAAAGCCTTCTTTTATACTTATGTCACCGATAAACAAACAATCTATACTTCTTGAAGCTACAGAGTCAGGAGCAGACCTTTGTATACCAAAGCCTTTCGATTTAACATCACTCGTCTATCATATACAGTCTGTTATTAAATCCAAAAACAAAACAAATACGAAACAAAATGAAATATCCCCATCTGCAGATATGGAAGCGCAGGTAACAAAAATTATTCATCAAATCGGCGTTCCGGCGCATATCAAGGGTTACCAATATCTGCGCACAGCAATTCTTATGACCATAGACGACAGCGATATAATTAATTCGGTTACAAAAATCCTGTATCCTTCGGTTGCTAAGAAATATCAAACCACAACATCAAGAGTAGAACGCGCTATAAGACATGCGATAGAGGTTGCATGGGACAGAGGTGACGTAGATACGCTTAACTCATATTTCGGATATACAATTCAAAATACAAGAGGCAAGCCTACGAATTCCGAATTTATTGCTATGATAGCAGACAATCTAAGACTAAAATACAAATATGCAACCGTATAAAAACAAAAAAGGATAAGAGCAACTTAGTGCTTTTATCCTTTAAAATTATATTATATGTTAAAAATATCTTCTGCCTTCCATTGCGCGATATAACGTTACTTCATCCGCATATTCTATATCACCGCCAACGGGAATGCCGTACGCCAGTCTTGAAACCTCAACGTCATAAGGTTCAAGTATTCTTGCAAGGTACGCTGCAGTTGTATCGCCGCCGGGTGTTGGATTGGTAGCTATAATTATTTCTTTTACACTACCATCTTTTACCCTTTCTACAAGCTCTTTAAAAGTCAAATCCTCAACGGTTACATTATCTATCGGAGAAAGCGCACCGCCAAGCACATGATAAAGTCCTTTATACCCTCTTACCTTTTCCATTACCATTATGTCCTTTGCGTTTTCAACAACGCATATAATTGAAGAATCTCTATCCTCATTTGAGCATATATCGCACTTTTCCGGAGAGGTGGATAGCCCAAAGCATATAGGACACTTGTGAACATCTCTTTTAAGTCCAAGTAGCGCATCCGAAAAGCGAGCAACCTCATCTTCCGTAAAATTCAGAGTCGCAAATGCATAACGAGCGGCAGTTTTAGCTCCCACTCCCGGAAGCCTTCTGAATTCTTCAATCAGCCTTTGAATCGGAGGAATATATTCTGCCATAACTCAGAACATCCCCGAAAGGCCCATTGAGCCTGTTATTTTTTGCATTTCCTCAGAAGAGATGGATTCCACCTTTTTTACAGCCTCATTTACAGCGGCAACAATAAGATCCTCAAGAGTTTCAATATCGTCCGGATCAACAACCTCAGGAGATATTTTAACCGAAAGAAGCTCTTTCTTTCCATTGATTTTCACATTGACGACTCCACCACCGGCAGAAATATCATATTCACGAGCTTCAAGCTCCTCCTGCATTGCTGCCATATCTTCCTGCATCTTCTGAGCCTGTTTAAGCATAGATTGCATATTTGAGGGGCTGCCGCCCATTCCCTGAGGTAATCTGACTTTCATATTTATCTCCATTCCGCCGCATAATACGGCACGTCATTATAATTAATTCATTAATTTTTCAAGTTCCGACGAGATATCTTCACCGGAAGAAATTTTCATTCCGTCTATCTTTACATTCACTCTGTTTATATCAACATTTTCTATTTCGGCTATAACACCACGTACTATGGCAAGATCAGATTCATTTGAAGCAATCCTTTTTGCAAAAAACTCACTCATTTTGATAAGAAATGCGTTTTCGCCCATTTTATATGCAATAGCAGCGTTAAATTGGCTCGAAAGCGAACGCTTTATTTCGCCTATACGTTCAACAACCGAATGCCAATTACTGTAAGGAGCAATTTTTCCGTCAGTTTTGGATTCCGTGAAGACATCTACTTCTTCAGCAACGGCTTCGTTCTGCACTTCAACGAAATTTGATTGATGAGAAACGGGAATACCGAATTTCATCATAGATAATTTCTTTTCAAGCGCCTCCACTCTAAGCGCCAAAGCTTCAGCAGAAACAACAAGCTTCTGATCGCACATTCTCGTAAGAGTTATTTCAGCGATACTGCGCTTTGAGTTGGTAGCTCTCTGCATATCCGCTATCGCGGCTTCAAGAAGCGTTGTATGATATGATAGACGGGTCATTGTGAATTCGGATGCGATAGACTTAAGCGTTTCATACTCAACATCTGTCAAATCAAGGTATGACTTCGCCTTGTCGGTATTTTTTACAACCATTATATCTCTGTAAGAATCGATAATTTCCTGCCAGAATACCGATATATCACCGCTTCCCATAACTATGTCACCAATTACACTGTAAACCGTATTGTAATCAGCTTTACCGACGGCGCGTATAAGCTTATATACTGCGCTTCTGTCACCCGTTCCGATGGTAGATGCAACAACACCGGAATCAATATGAACTCTTGCTCCGGCGCAAAGTTCAAGAAGACTCACCGCATCGCGCATACCGCCGCGCGACGCTCTCGCAATAAGACGCGCTCCATCCTCACCAAGATCAATCCTCTCAGCCGCGGATATCTTCATAAGCCTATCAATAATAACCTCAGCGCTCATTCTCCTGAAATCAAAGCGCTGGCATCGCGAAACAATAGTAGTAGGTAATTTATTATACTCGGTTGTAGCAAGGATAAATACAACGTAAGACGGCGGCTCCTCAAGCGTCTTTAATAGGGCGTTAAATGCGGCCCCCGACATCATATGAACCTCGTCTATAATATAAACCCTATATTTAAGTATAGCAGGGGTGAAGGCTATTTCATCTTTGAGTGTTCTGACGTCTCCGACTCCGTTATTGCTCGCAGCATCCATTTCGATAACGTCAGTTGCGGCACCGGAATCAATTGAAAGACATGCTTCACACTTGTTACAAGGATTTCCGTTTCTGGTATTTAAGCAGTTGACAGCTTTTGCAAGAATTTTCGCGCAACTTGTTTTTCCCGTTCCGCGCGAACCGCAGAAAAGGTAAGCATGCGAAATTTTATTGTTGGCAACCTCATATTTAAGAATATCCGTAACAGCGTTTTGACCGCAAACGTCATCAAAGTCAAACGGACGCCACTTTCTGTACAAAGCCTTATAGTCGGACATGCTTTCCTCCCAAAAATTAGTAAAAAAGCGTAAGCGAAAATTCGCATACGCATGTGTTCCATGTGTTAGAAAGAGCCATACACCCTTCCTTCGAAATACCCTTACATACGGTAACCGCCACGTCTGCTCCGAACAGGCAACCTTGCGGCACATCCGATAAACCGCTTAATGCTGCTTGGTTCCCCACCTGACATGGTTCACAGCCTCAAATTGCGCAAGACCAATTCTTCAACACATCCAATGACGGTGCAGTCTACACAAAAATAGCCCTTGGGAAAGGAATTAACCCCTGCTATAGCGGATTTCAGGTACAAGGCGCCGCTACCTCCCCGGCAAGTATGACTCCATCTAACACATGGAACTTTTAATATTATACCAAACAAAAACAAAAAAATCAATATGTTTTTAATAATTAATTATTTATTAAAATTTAAATTATATATCCGCCGTTTACGTTAAGGACTTCTCCGGTAATAAATGCCGCTCCGTCACTCGCCAAAAAGAATGCTGCTGCAGCAACTTCCTCGGGTGAACCGATTCGCATTAGCGGCGTTTCTTCGATCAACGAAAGCTTATCTTCATCGGATAGGTTACTATTCATATCAGTCTCAACCACTCCCGGTGCGATACAGTTTACCGTTATATTTGATGGACCGAGTTCCTTGGCAAGTGCCTTAGTCATACCGATAAGAGCAGCCTTTGACGCAGAGTAATGAACCTCACACGATGCGCCTGTGATTCCCCAGATAGAGGAAACGTTAATTATTCTTCCGCATTTTCGGTTTATCATGGATGGTAAAACCTGCTTTGTATATAAAAACGGACCGTTTACGTTAACCGAAAAAGTCTTATTCCATTCTTCGAGAGAAATATCCGTAAACAGTGAAAAAGACGAAACTGCCGCATTATTTATCAATATTTCTATATTTCCAATCTTATTTTCTGCGATTTTCACAGCTTTTATAATATCATCCTCCGAGGAGCTGTCCGCTAAAATAGCAACCGCTCCCGTTTCCTCCGAAAGCTTACTCGCCTCATCAAATGACTTCTTATACGTAAAAGCTACCGAATAACCGTGACTGGTAAAAAGCCTTACCATCGCGCGTCCTATTCCACGTGAGCCCCCCGTTATCAAAACGTTTCTCATAACAAATCACCTCTTTTACGCTTTTTATTATACATCTAAAAAATATATATGTCAAGAAAAAAGGAAAAAGTCTTGACCTTACATAAAAATTACATTATAATCTTATTGAAAAGGATAAACTACTATGATACTCATAATTAACAAATCTAAAAAAGAAGCACGCGGCCTTTCCGACATGTTCTATTATATGGGAATTCTGGCATACGGAGTAACGCCTACAGAAGCGCTCAGCGAAGTTTCACCTATTTACAGAGCTATAATACTAATGTCTCCCGACAATCTCCCGGATAAAGACGATTACGTTGCAAGACTGCGTTCATATTCTCAAATACCTATTTTTGCTATGACAGCATCTCATGATAATCATGACGTGATTTTATTTGACGGAATATTGAAAAAAGGTACTTACGCCGCATATATTTATAAATTTATATGCGATTATTCATATAAATACGGGACAAAGCTTCCCGGCAGTTATCATCTCAGCGGAATAAACGCATCTTGTGACAATAACGCGCCGCTTTATTTTTTCAAAGCGCTACCCTTCACAAAAACCGAAACAATGATTTTACGTACTTTGATAAGAACATACCCGCGACCGACTTCAGCAAAAGAAATTTTGAAATACGCATTTCGACCGTCAAAAATTCCCGACATATCCAATATACGCACACACGTCTCAATTATGAATAAAAAATTCAGAGAAGCAACCGGAAGAAATATAATAACTTACGAAATTGGAGAGGGATACAGAGTACTCACACCGGAAATAATAGATTCACTAATTACTGTTTAATTTAATACGTAAACTGACAAGCCTCCGTTGCATATAATATAAAAAACGGAGGCATTATGTTTAATTTAAAAACAACAATATTAAAATTTATATCCTTAATACTTGGCTTATCAACCGAAGAAAATTTTCCGCCGCCACTATCTCATTCCGAAGAAAGTGAGCTTTTTGAAAGAATGAGAGGCGGAGACGTCAGCGCGCGCGCAATTCTTATTGAACATAACTTAAGGCTTGTTTCTCACATTATCAGAAAATATTACTCATCATATGGATCGCAGGATGAGCTACTGTCAATAGGCAGCCTTGGACTCATAAAGGCAATAGATTCATTTAAAAGCGAAAAAGGAACAAGATTTGCCACTTACGGAGCTAAATGCATTCAAAACGAAATTTTGATGTTTTTCCGTTCTTCAAAAAAGACGTCTGCTGAAATATCAATTAACGAAACTATTGATATAGATAAAGACGGAAATCCGCTCACCTACCTCGATATAATAAGCGTTGATGATACCGCATGCGAAGATATTGAACTTAAAATGCATATAGAAAAAATAAGAGAGCTCGTTGATAATGTTCTTGACGGACGTGAAAAAGAAATAATTATTTTAAGATACGGGCTTAGGGGATATGAGCCTAAAACGCAACGCGAGGTTGCAAAATATTTAAAGATTTCCCGTTCGTACGTATCAAGAATCGAAAAGCGGGCTTTAGAAACCCTAAAAGCAAATTTCGGAGTTAATATTCCCGATTTTAATACATAATTTACCACGAATCAAATTATTTATGCGCGGCAAAATAATCTTGGACTGAGTCCAATAAAAAGCCGAGGTTTTAATAAAATGATCGTAGATAAAATATCCTTACTGCTCGTTATTATCGGCGCTTTAAACTGGGGCGCTGTCGGTCTGTTTTCCTTCGATGCTGTTGCCTGGATAAGCGGAGGTTCAACCACATTGCTTGCAAGAATTATATATATAGCTGTTGCTCTTGCAGGAGTTTGGTGCATTTCTCTTCTTTTCAGAAACAACGAGGAAATGGAAAAATCACACGCATAAAATCGGAAGAGGGTAGCTCAAGTTCAATAAACTGAGTTACCCTTTTTTGCGCTCGTTGATAGGTGGATTTGGAGCGGAAATACAATTTTTTACATTAAAAAAGCTGCCGCAAAAAACGGCAGCTTTAATTTATACTCTATTACATTGTAACGAGGAAGAAACGAAGTGTAAAGAGAACGGCGATAATAGTAACCACAATATCCTTTTTAGTGTACTTGCCTGTTACAGCTGTAATGATTGTGTATGAAATCGCTCCTACAGCAATACCGTTAGATATTGAATAAGTAAGAGGCATCATTATAAGTGCAAGGAATGCAGGAACCGCAGCAGTTATATCACTCATATCAACCTTGGCAAAATTCTTAAGCATAAGAACACCGACATAGATAAGAGCGGGAGCAGTTGCACATGCAGGAACTATTGCCGCAAGGGGTGTGAGGAAGAGACAAAGGAAGAAGCAGAATGCGGTAACAACAGAAGCAAGTCCTGTTCTGCCACCAGCTGCAACACCTGACGCAGACTCAACGAAGGTTGTACAAGTAGAGGTTCCGAGAACCGCACCGGTAAGGGTTGCGATAGAGTCGGATGCCATAGACTCGTTAATGTTAATGGGGTCACCGTTTTCGTCAAGCATATCAGCCTGAGAAGCTGTTCCGTAAAGAGTTCCTATTGTATCAAACATATCAACAAGTGTAAATGTTATTACAAGAACAATCGCGTTAAGAATTGCGGCAAAGCCGCCGGCAAAAATCGTGAAGCCCTTGAATGCTCCAAGGAAGCCAAATTCTCCAAAATCCTTAAAGGACTGACCAATTTTACCAAAATCAAAGTCAGGAAGCTGCCATGTTGTGAGATAGTAAAGTACGGTAACAGCTCCAATCGTAATGATAACAGAGCCTTTTACGTTCTTCTTCTCAAGAACGGCAATAAGGAAAAGACCGAGAAGCGCAAGCACAACGGGAGCTATTGCGCACCAAGCGTCAAAAAATGATTTTCCGTAAACTGCTCCGTGGAAATCAAAGAGCTGTACGAATGTGTACTGGTTAGCCTGAATAATCTCTACATTCTTAAATCCAATGAATGCGATAAAGAGACCGATGCCTGCGGGAATTGCCTTTTTAAGACAATCGGGCAAAGCCTTTGCTATATACTGTCTCGCACCCGTAAGCGAAAGAATAAGGAACAGTACTCCGGAAAGAAGTATTACACATAAACCCTCACGGTACCCCTCCATAGGATTGGTTGTAAGAGCAGGAACAATAAACGCCACGAAGAAGAATGAGTTAAGTCCCATTCCGCAAGCCTGTGCAAAAGGAAGTCTTGCCCAGAAAGCGTAAAGCAACGTTCCCACTACAGCAACAAGTATTGAAGCAACGTAAACAGCGTTCCAGATCGAATCAAAAGCTCCTCCAAAGGTGAAGCCTACCACCTGGTTGGGGTTCGTTACAACAATGTACGCCATTGCAAAGAATGTCGTAAGACCGGCAACGATTTCTGTTTTTACAGATGAACCGCGTTCGCTGATTTTAAAAAACTTATCAAGTTTTGCAAGAAATGACTGCATTGTTTTTTCTCCTTTATTTTTATTGTTTAAATAATTAAAGTATTCCACTCCAATTACTAAATACCCTTTTATTTTAAATCAAATATTTTTTTTTTACAATTCGCAAATGTTACAAAAAAATGGACAAAATATTAGCAATTTTGACTTTTTTAATAAAAATTTTAAAACAACTAACAAACTTTTCCTT
>JAZSGJ010000068.1:0-5413 GCA_045532675.1 Eubacteriales bacterium
TGTATTCTATCAATAATTTTCAAAAAATATAAGAAGGCATACCTACATACTATTGATTTTTACAAAGTGTTGTGATAAAATATGTAGGTACACCTACATACAACAAGGAGAATTTATGATTTTGGAAAACAAAAATGATAGCTACAATTACGTTTTAAGCAAGTGCAATGAATATCTTTCCGTACACATGGGAAGCCTTGACACGAGTTTTTCACCAAAGGAAGGGTCGGCAATTATAACTTTAAAAGTTCCTTTTCTTATGATTACCGACAAAATTGTTGATTTTTTGAACGAAGCGCGAGACAGGATTCAGAATATAATGATTTTTTCATACGGTGGAAAAGAGTTATCAATCAAGATATTAGTTGATTATTCCTGCTCGGGTGAAAGTGAATTGCAAAAGGCTGCAAACCGCCTATTTAACAAAGGTGAAGACATATAAAAATTGCCTCAAACGTTCCGCTGTTGGTTCGTCTGAGGCTTTATTTTTGCAATTTTACGTACGAACTTTGTGCTTCGATTACATTTTTACGTACGTATTTTGTGATTTAGTTACACTTTTACGTACGAACTTTGCAAGAGATTAACACTTTTACGTATGAACTTTGCAAATTGCAGTGTATAACACATTTTGTTTTCGCATCGTTTTTTGTTAAAATTATCTTTCGCTTGACTATTATTTCCGTTTGTGGTAAAATAATTACGTTTGATTTGAAAAGGAGGGGACATAAGTGGCTTTTGATGCTTGTATGATGCGCGCGGTGCTTAGCGAATATAAAAGGGAATTTTCCGATGCAAAAATTGAAAAAGTCCTTCAACCGCGCAACGATGAAATTGACCTCGTTATTCATTCGGGAAAATGCTCGCGCCGTCTTGTATTTAACGTCGGTCCTAACGCGCCGAGGCTTCAGCTTTCTGACACGGTAAAGGAAAATCCTCTTAAAGCGCCAATGCTGTGCATGTATTTAAGGAAGCACCTTACGGGCGGAAGAATAACCGAGGTGCGCCAATTAGGCTTTGACCGCATAGCTGAATTTACGGTGTCATGCTATGATGAAATGGGATTCCCCACCGAAAAAAAGCTTGTATGCGAGATAATGGGAAAGTATGCAAACCTTATTGTGCTTGACGCGGACGATAAGGTTTGTACGGCAATGAAGATAATAGATTTTGCCGCAAGCTCAATCCGTCAGGTGTTGCCCGGACTCAGTTATCAGATCCCAGAAAAATCAAATAAGCTTGACCCACGTGTAAAGGATAGAGAAATCTTTTTCAGTAAGCTTTCGGAGTTCCCGTCGGAGCGTTCGGGAGAGAAATTTGTAACCTCAACCTATTCGGGAATTGCGACGCAAATTGCGCATGAGCTTGTATATCGCGCAAGCGGAAAAATTGACACGCCTTTATCCGAAATTGATAAAGAACGGTTTTACTCGGTAGTTTCCGAGTGGCAGGAGCTTTTAATAAACGAGAATTACACGCCTACCGTTGCCTGCGATTTTTCGGGCAAACCGATTGATTATTCTTATATGAATATAACATATCTTGGCGGTGCTGATATAAAGAATTTCGATTCTTTCCGAGAGCTTTTTGATGTGTATTTTGCCGAAAAAGACAGGATGGAAAGAATACACCAAAGAGCTCATGATCTCATTCAGCTTCTTTCAAACGCACGGGCGAGAACAGAGCGAAAGCTTGCGCTTCAAAGGGAATCCTTAATTGAGAGTGAGCGAGGCGCTGAATACAAAAAATACGGTGATTTAATAACGGCTAATATTTACCAGCTTTCACGCGGCATGGAGACTTTTCGGACGGTTGATTATTACGATGAAAATTGCCCCGAAATTGAGATAAGGCTTGACCCAAGACTAGATCCGTCGAAAAACGCGCAGAAAATGTATAAGCTTTACGGTAAGTGTAAAACGGCAAAGGAGGTACTCACAGAGCAGATAGCTATATGGGAGCGGGAGCTCGTTTATCTTGAAAGTGTTAAAGCATTTCTTGAAAGAGCAGAGAGTGAACAGGACCTTATAGAAATACGTGACGAGCTTTACCGATCGGGTTACGCCGCTAAAATGCGGGGGTATAAGCCGCAAAAAAAGGTTAAACTTCGTCCCATGCAGTACAAAACGAGCGGAGGATATCCGCTTCTTGTCGGAAGGAACAATATACAAAACGATGAGCTGACGTTCCGCATTGCTGAAAAAAACGATATTTGGTTTCACGTTAAAGACCTCCCCGGCTCACACGTTATCATGGTAACCGACGGTGACGAGCCGAGCGAGAAGGATTACACAGAGGCTGCGGCTCTTGCGGCGTATTATTCAAAGGCATCGGGCGATATTGCCGCTGTCGATTATACTAAAGTCAAAAATATTAAAAAGCCGCAGGGAGCAAAACCTGGATTCGTTATCTACAAAACGAATTATACAGCTTTCGTGCGCCCATCGTGCGAGCTTGAGGAAATTAAAAATGGTTGATTTGATAGAGCTTCATAAGCATTTTGTACTTCAGCATCTCGGTGAAGGAGACGTTGCCGTTGACTTTACTATGGGAAACGGAAACGATACCTTGTTTTTGTCAAAAACCGTTGGAGAGCAGGGAAAAGTTTATGCCTTTGACATACAGGAAGAGGCGTTAAATTCGACACGGGAGCGGCTTATTGGTGAAAATGCCCCGGAAAATTATACCCTTATATGTGCATCACATCATCGAGTCAAGGAATTTGTAAAGGAGCCTATCAAGGCGGGGATGTTCAACCTTGGATACCTTCCGAGAAGCAACAGAAAATGCATTACTACCATGAGGGAAACCACAATGCCTGCTGTTGAGGCGGCAATTGACATGCTTCTTCCCGACGGAGTTCTCATCATTGCTATATATCCGGGTCACGAGGAGGGAGCGCTTGAGGGAGACATGCTCCGCGAGTACTTCAAAACGACGAGCAGATTTAAAATTTGTCCTTCGGAGTTTCATATTTTAAACTCCCCGACATCCCCTTATTTTTTTCTTGTTGAGAAAAGCGCTAAGGCAGAGGTACCAATAATATAAAATATTTTTCTAAAACCTATTTACTTTTTTAAAAGTATGTGGTATAATACCTCTTGGCCTATGCCGCAGTGTTGTGTATGGCCTTGCTCCGTTCGGACGCTTTTTATTGAGCGCTCCCTGCGTAGCCTGCGCTTTTCACCCGCACTTCACCGGGGTACAGGAGAAGAAATTTTAAGAAAGGTGAAGACAAAATGATTTCCAAGGAAACAAAAACCGCTATCATTGAAGAGTACAAAATCAATGAGAGAGACACAGGTTCTCCTGAGGTTCAGGTTGCTATTCTCACTGACAGAATCAACACCCTTACCGAGCACATGAAGAAGAACCCCAAGGATTTCCACTCTCAGAGAGGACTTTCCAAGATGGTTGGTCACAGAAAGCAGCTTCTTAACTACCTTGCGAAGAAGGATATCGAAAGATACAGAGCAGTAATTAAGAAACTCGGTCTCAGAAAGTAATTTTCCAATTACTTCCCGAAAAATGCATGAACGGGAGCGGAGTCTATTCGTTCCCGTTTCTTGCGACAACAAGAAAATCAAAAGAATTCGGACGGCGGAAGTAGCAGTTAAATATGCGTTTGGCGTCAAGCGTTTATTTAAGTGCTATGTTCGCTCGCCGAAAAACAAAAAGAAAAGGAGAAAAAACATGGTAGAAAATTTCAAGACATTTGACAACTACAAGGTTTATAAGTATGAGCTTGCGGGCAGACCCATCGTAGTTGAAACAGGTAAGGTTGCAGGCCTTGCAAACGGCGCTGTTATTATTAAGTACGGCGAAACCACCGTTCTTGCAACGGCAACCGCATCGGCAGCTCCGAGAGAAGGTATTGATTTCCTTCCTCTTTCGGTTGATTACGATGAAAAGATGTACGCCGTCGGTAAAATTCCCGGCGGATTCCTTAAAAGAGAAGGCAAGCCTACCGAAAAGGCAGTTCTTGCAGGACGAGTTATCGACCGTCCCGTACGTCCCCTTTTCCCGAAGGATTTGAGAAACGACGTTTCGCTTCTTCTTACAATTATGTCGGTTGACCCCGACTGTTCACCCGAAATCACCGCTATGATAGGTGCGTCTATCGCCCTCTCAATCTCTGATATTCCTTGGAACGGACCTATCGGTGGAGTGTTTATGGGTCTCGTTGACGGAGAGATAGTCGTTAACCCAACTGCCGCGCAAAGAAAAAAGAGCGATCTTGAGCTTACCGTTGCCGCATCAGAGGAAAAGGTCGTAATGATTGAAGCAGGTGCTAACGAGGTTTCCGACGAGGTAATGTACGATGCTATTATGATAGCCCACGAGGAAATTAAAAAGCTCGTTGCTTTCATTAACGGTATAGTTGCTGAAATAGGCAAGCCTAAGTTTGAGTATGCATCCGGCGAGCTTGATCACGATATGTTTGACGAAATCTTTGCATACTGCGAAGAGCGCGTTATGGAGGCTCTTGACACAGATGATAAAAACGTTCGCGACGCTAAGATGCAGCCCATCATGGATGATATAGTTGCTACTTACGAAGAGAAGTATCCCGATATAAAGGTTATACTTCCCGAGCTTATCTACAAAATTCAGAAAAAGATAGTACGCCGTTGGCTTCTCGTTGACAAAAAGCGCGTTGACGGAAGACGCATGGATGAAATCAGACCTCTTGCCGCTGAAGTAGGACTTATTCCGAGAGTTCACGGCTCGGGACTTTTCACAAGAGGACAGACTCAGGTTCTTACAATAGCAACACTCGGCACTCTTTCCGATGCTCAGAAGCTTGAGGGTCTTGACGAGGAAGAGACGAAGAGATATATGCATCATTATAATATGCCCGGTTACTCTACCGGTGAAGCAAAGGCGCAGAGAAGCCCCGGACGCCGTGAAATCGGTCACGGTGCTCTTGCCGAGCGTTCTCTCGTTCCCGTTCTTCCTTCTGAGGAGGAATTCCCCTATGCAATCCGTCCCGTATCCGAGGTTGTAAGCTCTAACGGCTCGACCTCACAGGGCTCTGTATGCGGTTCTACTCTCGCGCTTATGGATGCCGGTGTTCCGATTAAGGCTCCCGTTGCGGGTATTTCCTGCGGACTTATCACCGCAGAGGACGGCTCATGGGATACCATGATAGACATTCAGGGTCTTGAGGACTTCTACGGAGATATGGACTTTAAGGTTGCGGGTACTCACAAGGGTATCACCTCTATTCAGATGGATCTTAAGATTGACGGTCTTACACCCGAGATTATAAAGAGAGCTCTTGAAACTACACATGTTGGAAGAGACGAAATCATTGATAAGATTCTTCTCCGTGCAATCGCAGAGCCTCGCGCTGAGGTAAGTGCGTATGCACCTAAGATGATAACTATGCACATCAATCCCGATAAGATTC
>JAZSGJ010000029.1:0-2361 GCA_045532675.1 Eubacteriales bacterium
CTTACTTGGGTACGCAACGGCGATTGCCAGTAACCACTAAAAAAGGGGCTGACCGTTTTGGTCAGCCCTATGCTTTAATAAAATACAATTAAATTCTGATATCGTGGGGAACGTTACCGCTTCTGGCGATAGTAATTTCAAGACATTCTATAAGCTTTTCTATCTTTTCATAGCTTGAAATGTCAATAGAAAGAGCGTCTTTATTGATGGATTTGCAGTATTGACCGAGCATTTCACCGATTGCAACAATATTACCGTTTGCTTCGGCGTTAATTTCTTCAAAGCTGCTTACGAAAACGAGTCTATCAAACATAGAAGCAAGTTCAGCCTTTAATGCCTCGTTTTTCTGCTCGTGGCAAACAACGGTATATTCTGCACCACCAAAAATCTCGTCTGCAATCCCTTTGATTTTTTCATAGTTGCTATTTATCTGACAGAAAAGTTGGTCGTCGTAGAACATATCAAAGGCGATAACGGGACAGAAGTTTGCTTCACTGACGGTTTTGAAAAAGCTTTCCTCTGCGTCACAGCAAATAACCGCATCACACCAATCAAGTCTTGACGTTTCGGTGTTATCAATAACACGAAGCGACAGTCCCTTTTCTTTCAAAGCTTTTGCAAGACGGCGGATAAGAAGAAAATGTTCCGCGCGTTTAAGGGCAAAGGAGCCGTGACCGAGGTATAATCCCACTATATTTGTTTTTCCCGAGGAAATGCTTTTAGCATGAAAATTTATCTTATAACCGTAGAGGTTGACTATTTGAAGCACCTTTTTTCTGGTAGCTTCGCTTATACATTGATCATCACGGTTATTTAATATGTAGCTGACGGTAGCAACGGAAACACCCGCTTCCTCGGCTATATCTCGTAAAGTTACTTTCTTTTTCATAAAAGGTCTGCCTTTCTTACTTGCGGTTAAACGTTAAGTATATTATAATAATAAAAAAGGCCTTTTGTCAAGAGTAAAGGAGATTTTTAATGAACATACAGGCAAATTACCATCGCCCCGAGAGTAATTTTTGTTTTGCAACGGACGAAAAAACGGTAGTTTTACGTATCCGTTTTGCTAAAGGCGAAAAACTTGACTCTCTCTCGGTGCTATATAATTCTAAATACGATATTGCTAAGGTGCAGTATAGGGTTGATATGCCGTTCCTTTGCACCGATGGAGCATATGACTATTATTCTGCGACTATAAAGCTAAATGATCCACGGCTTGCATACGTTTTTGAATTTTCTTCTAACGAAGAAAAATACTATTTTTGTGAAACGGGAGTTCGACAGTCATACGATTTCTCGGTTGCCTATTACGACAGCTTCCAATATGCTTATATAAATAAAAACGACATCATACAAAACGTAAGTTGGTTAAACAATGCGGTGTTCTATCAAATATTTGTTGATAGATTTGCCAAAGGCTCAAAAAAGGATGAGTCTTATATCAACGCTTCGTGGGGCGATATTCCAACGCCCAAATCCTTCTATGGCGGAGATCTTGACGGAATTTGCCAGCATCTTGATTACATAAAGGGGCTTGGCGTTACCGCACTTTACCTAAACCCAATTTTCAAAAGTCCGTCAAATCACAAATACGATATCGTAGATTATTACGAAATCGACGAGATGTTTGGAGGAAAAGAAGCTTTTGCAAGACTGGTTAAGGCTTGTCACGAAAAAGGCATAAGGGTAATGCTTGATGCTGTATTTAATCACGTCAGCGAGGGATTTTATCCCTTCGGGCAGGTTATGGCTCTCGGAAAAGAGTCTGAATACTTTGATTGGTTCATAATAAACGGTGATAAGATAACTACCGAAAAAGATAATTACGATTGCTTTGCAGCGTGCGAATATATGCCAAAGCTTAATACTAATAATCCCGAAGTGCAGTCTTACCTCATTGATGTGGCTAAACATTATATTACAAAATATGATATTGACGGCTGGCGTCTTGACGTTGCTGACGAGGTTTCTCACGATTTCTGGCGGCAAATGCGGAGGAAAATAAAGTCAATAAAGCCCGATGCAGTTCTTATAGGCGAAAATTGGCATAATAGTGAAAGCTTCTTGCAAGGAGATCAGTTTGATAGTATAATGAATTACGGAGTTACCAAGGCGTTCCTTGATTTCTTCGCAAGAGAGTCCATAGACGAGAAGGGATTTGCCGAAGCTCTTAACTCTCAGCTTATGCGTTATTCTGATACCACAAACAATATGATGTTCAATCTTCTTGACTCACACGATACACATAGATTCATTACTGAGGTTTCGGGGGATAGACGTAAGCTTATGCACGCACTACTTGCTCTTGTTTTCCTTCCCGGAAGTATTAACCTCTATTATGGAACGGAAATACTTACCGAA
>JAZSGJ010000052.1:0-6472 GCA_045532675.1 Eubacteriales bacterium
AGGAGATGGGTGTAAGATACCTTGAGATGACCGAGGGCTACTGCACCAGAATGGCTCTTGACGAGAACAACGAGGTTATCGGCTACGAGTTCGTTTCTCTTGGCAAGATGACCGACTTCATCAAGAAGGGTATGGAGCCCAACGAAGCATACGAGAAGTCGAAGGGTACCTACGGTAGATTTGCTGATGCCGTTAAGTACATCGACCCCCGTAAAGAGTAATTAAGGAGGAAATACAAATGGCACAATTTGAAGGTTACGAAAGACGCGAGGCGAAAATTCTCGCTGCGCTTAAAGAATATGGCATTTCCTCTATCGACGAATGTAAAGCAATTTGCGATGCAAAAGGAATTGACCCCTATAAAATAGTTGAAGAAACTCAGCCTATCGCATTTGAAAATGCAAAGTGGGCATATACTGTAGGCGCTGCTATTGCAATTAAGAAAGGCTGCACTAAGGCTGCTGATGCTGCTGCAGCTATCGGTATTGGACTTCAGGCGTTCTGCATCCCCGGTTCCGTTGCGGAAAACCGCCAGGTCGGTCTTGCACACGGCAACCTTGGCTCAATGCTTCTTTCCGGATCTACCGAGTGCTTCTGCTTCCTTGCAGGTCACGAGTCGTTTGCTGCTGCGGAGGGCGCAATCAAAATTGCTCTTAACGCTAACAAGGTTAGAAATAAGCCACTCAGAGTTATCCTTAACGGTCTTGGCAAAGACGCTGCTATGATAATCTCCAGAATCAACGGCTTCACATACGTTCAGACTCAGTTTGACCCCTACACCGAAGAGGTTAAGGTTATAAAGGAAACTGCATATTCAAACGGTGACAGAGCAAAGGTTAAGTGCTATGGCTCCGACAGTGTTCCCGAAGGCGTTGCGATAATGAAGCTTGAGAACGTTGGCGTTTCCATTACCGGTAACTCCACCAACCCCACAAGATTCCAGCACCCCGTTGCAGGCACTTACAAAAAGTGGGCTATCGAGAACGGTGTTAAGTACTTCTCTGTTGCATCCGGTGGCGGTACAGGCCGTACACTTCACCCCGATAACATGGCAGCAGGTCCCGCTTCCTACGGTATGACAGATACTATGGGTAGAATGCACGGCGATGCTCAGTTCGCAGGTTCTTCTTCCGTTCCCGCTCACGTAGAAATGATGGGTCTCATCGGCGCAGGTAACAACCCCATGGTCGGAATGACCGTTGCTGTTGCGGTTGCTATCGAAGTGGCTTGCAAGTGATCCCTTGATTTTCAAGGCTTTTTGAGACTTTTCGAAGTCCAACGAAAGCAATGTAAAATCCTATTGCGAATAATTTTATACAAAAAATTGGACACATCATTTTGGAGAAATCCGCGATGATGTGTCTGATTTTTATTTTCAAAAAAATTTTATTTTTTTCAAAACCCTATTGACAAAACGAATTAGAGATGGTATAATCTTATCAAGAACAGTTCTTAATAAGGAATGATTGCTATGAAAGAAAAAAGAAATACCCTTCAAAAAGGAATTGTTTTTGACATCTTTAACAGTATGACAAATCATCCGTCAGCCGGCATGGTCTATGATGCAGTCCACGAAAAATACCCGGGCATAAGCCGTGCTACAGTGTATAGACTTCTTGCAGAAGCTGCGGATGACGGCAGAATTCAAAGGGTTAAGCTTGCAAGAGAAAATGACCGATACGACTTTACAGTCAGAAGACATTATCACATAGTCTGTAAAGAGTGCGGCACAGTAGCAGATGTAGAAACCTCGTTTTCACACGATGACGTCTTATGTAATACACAAGGATGCGAAAACTTTTCAGTTGAAGAATGCCACCTCGAATTTCTCGGAGTGTGCGAAAAATGCCAAAAGAAAACTTAAAAAATTATATAATTCAAGGAGAAAAATTTTTATGGCAAAGTATGTATGTTCAGTATGCGGTTACGTTCACGAGGGAGACAGCGCTCCCGAAAAATGCCCCCAATGCAGAGTTCCTTCAGATAAATTCAACAAGGTTGAAGAAAACAAACTTGCATGGGCAACAGAGCACGTAGTTGGAATCACCGAGGGTGTTTCCGAGGATATCATTATGGACCTCAGAGCTAACTTCGAAGGCGAGTGCTGCGAGGTTGGTATGTATCTTGCAATGGCAAGAGTTGCGGCAAGAGAGGGTTATCCCGAGATAGCTCTTTACTGGGAAAAGGCAGCTTACGAAGAGGCTGAACACGCTTCAAAGTTTGCTGAGATTCTCGGCGAAGTTGTTACAAACTCAACCAAGAAGAACCTCGAACTGAGAGTTGCCGCTGAAAACGGTGCAACCGAAGGCAAGTTTGACCTCGCTAAGAGAGCAAAGGCTGCAAACCTCGACGCTATTCACGACACTGTTCACGAAATGGCAAAGGACGAAGCAAGACACGGCAGAGCTTTCCAGGGTCTTCTCGAAAGATACTTCGAAAAATAATAAACATAAACATCAAAAAGCCGAGCAGAAAGGCAGGTTCTCATAAGGATATTAAGTTAAATCCAAGAGAAAATGCCGATTGAGAGTGGCTAAACCAAGAAAAATGCAATATGGACGAAAATCTGTGTTGCATTTTTCTTTATGTGTCCGCACCTCAAAATTTGCATCGCTGTAGTCAAACCTGCTAAGAAAAGTCAATAGGTTTTTAAAAAATAATTGAGAAAAATTTTGAGGTAATAGGAGAAGCACCAAAAGGGCGAAAAGGAGTGAATTTTTTCGCCCGAGAGGTATTCGGTTGTATATATTTAAGCGTCTAATTCACGGTAAAGCTCTGTGACCTTGCCGTAGTAAATGCGGAGAAATTTGTTAATGCCTGCGACCATAGCCTCTTTACCGCATTTGCCTTCGGCGCGTTTCTTCTGAACAAACTCATACACAACATCGCCCTCGGGCTTGAAGCGAAGCTTGCATTGCATAATCTCAAAACCAACTCTGAGCAAATAACCGTTGCCGCGCTTTGAAATATGCCTCTCCGTTCCGTTAAATCCGCCGGATTGGTATGGCGGCGCATCGATCCCTGCATACGCAATCAGAGCATGCTTGGAATGAAAAATTCTAACGTCACCGACCTCCACAATAACAAGAGGAGTAAGCGTGTCACCAACGCAAGCCATACTGCGAATTAAAGAATATTCGGGCAGGGACTTGGCAAACGTCTGCATTTGTGCTAAAATAGATGCGCGAGAGTTCACCAATTCTCGCACGACTTTAATAGTTTCCTTGACGACGATCGTGGTGGATGCAGTCATAGGGAGCGCAGGGATACCATTTTGATCAAGGGTGAATATTTCCTTTGCCTGACGTTCGTATAAAATGTATCCCTGTTTTTTTGCCCATTTGCAGTAGTCGGTGGTAAATCTTCTTTCTCCCATAGCGGAAATCTTGTCAAAATGTAAATCAATATCGCACCGATGGTGACTCCGCTCAATTCGGGGCTCTTGCAGGTCATCCTCTGCTTTGCGGGCGGTGTAGGCTTCGCTATCGGTATGGGAACTATCAGCAATACGGTTTTGAAAAAGACAAGTCTTGTATAAACAGATAAGGCAGCGCCGATTTTAGCGTTGCCTTTTATCAAATCGACACTTTCGTGCATTCGTGTTGTTACATTCTCAACGAAAAAAGGTATAACCTTCCAAATCTTTCTATTATAACCGCCGATTTTTTGTTCGAATAGAAACGCACGAAAGACAAAAAGGGATATGTTGTATCAGAGATAATCAGAGAAGTTACTACCCGCGAAGGAGGCATTTTCCTGTCCACCGATGACCTTTTCTTAAACAATGCAAAGAACTGTGACGGCGATATGGTACATTTATGCCGCGAATCACTCCACTTGCTCGGAAAACGTTATTTCGAAGCCTATAAAAAATTAACAACGTAAAAATAAAAAGACACGTCATTTGGAAAACCTCTCCGTGATGTGTCTTTTATTAAAAAATATTTAGTGCCGTTTGCAACACCATAGCACAAAAATATTGTTTTGTAAATATGTATATAAAATATATTTTATCTTAAAATATTTATAAATTCTTACTAAAAGCATAAAATTATCACTTTACTTATGAGCTTATTTGAGGTATAATATAATACGTATTATAAATGGAGGTTTGAAATGAAAATTGCTTCATTAATTGCAGGGCTGTCTGCCGTAGCACTTTATCTTTTGTGCTTCCAGCTTAAAATTTCAAAGAAGATTATTGCATGCAAGCTTCTTTCGAGTGTATTATACGTTTTGCAATATCTTTTGCTTTTTGCCTTTGTTGGCGCGGCAATGGATGCCGCCGCTGTTATTACTTCAACGATTGCATATAAAAAAGATACAAAATTTGTAATAAAATATAAAATTCCGCTTATGCTTGTAACCAACGCAGGAATAATTGCGGTCGGACTTTTATTATATCAAAACATTTTCAGTCTTTTGCCTATCGCCGGTGTAATATTTGAAAGCGCTGCAAATTGGATGAAAAACGAAAAAAGGCTTCGCATAGTTTCCCTTTTTGCCGTTCCGTGCTGGCTCGTTTACAACGTAATATCCAGGGCTTACGGCTCGGCTGTCGGAAGCGTTTTGGCGCTTATTTCGATTATTACCGCCCTTATCCGCTATTCTAAATCGGATAAAGCAAAAAAAGTGACTATTCAATAATTGATTGCTTAATTCTTTGATTATATTGCTTATATACCGTTTTAGCCTTGACTTTCTTTATAATCTAAGATATAATAAAAACTAAAAGGAAAATCATTATGAACATCTTAGAGCTCAATCAAATGATTTGTTTATAAAATAAACGGAGTTTCATGCTGAGAATTTATACAAAGTGCGGCATATGTATACGCGTACGGTATACTTATGATATTTGTCTCGGGTGATAAGGCTGCCTGCGATGAAGCAAAAAGATCTGTTAAATATATTGATAAAATTGAACCTTTCAAAACAAATTAACGGCAGAAATAAGCGTAATCTTCACAAGAAACCGACTATTGCGACGAATTTAGTGCAGGATATGAAAGAGCAAACGCAAGAACTCTTAAGAAAACTATATCTGAAATTACAGATTATATGTCCTTGCTAATAGAATTTATCGCTTTACCGAGCAAGAATACGCAAAATATATAAAGAAGAACTTCTCAAAAAACTTTATTAATAACAATCAGCGGAGCTTCTGCTCCGCTTTTTTGCGCATAAAATCGAAGTTGCGCGTGCATAATAGTAAAAAAAGAGGTTTTTCATGTCTAACGAAAACAATGCCAATCCGGATACGCTTACTACTATTGAAAAAGCAGGAAGCACAGAGGTAAAAAGTGATAGAGGTACCTTCTACTGTTTGTCTATTATCGGTCAGATAGAAGGACATTACGTTCTAGACCAAACACAGAAAAGCACAAAATACGACCATATTCTTCCCCTTCTTCTTGAACTTGAAGAAAGTGAAAAGATTGACGGAATTGTGATTCTTATAAATACTCTCGGCGGAGACGTTGAAGCAGGTCTTGCGATAGCTGAAATGATCGCCAGCTTAAGGAAACCGACTGCATCTATTGTCCTTGGCGGCGGACACTCTATCGGAGTACCGTTGGCAGTCAGCGCGAAGAGGTCTTTTATTGTTCCAAGCGCAACAATGACAATACATCCTGTAAGAACAAACGGACTCGTTTTAGGTGTTCCGCAAGCATTTGACTATCTCGAAAAAATGCAGGACAGAATAATAAATTTCATAACCTCGCACTCAAACGTAAACGAAGAATATTTCAGAAAGCTCATTTCACGAACCGACGTTCTAGTAAACGATATAGGTTCGATTCTTGACGGATATGCCGCGACCGAATGCGGTCTGATTGACGAGGTCGGAGGAATTAAGGAAGCCTTGAAATATTTAAAGGATATTTGCCATAAATAATTAAAAAGCATTGCCAATCTTGCGCTCGTATGCAACTCCCAGCTTCTCTTCACCGGTATGTGTCCGATGCTTAAAGAGAACTCAAACATTCTTAAATTCGCAAACGACTATCACTTTCTGGAAACCGGCTACAACGAGTTGGGTGATTACAGCCGGATGTGGCGTCTTTACGATATGGACTATATCGGCAATCTTGACGATTTCCCCGAAAACTTTTCACTTAGAAAAGAATATAAAGAGTATTTAAAAACGGTGGAAATTAAAGTGCCTCTTACGGCGAATTCTTCGCTTAACAACAAAATAATATACTAAAAGCGGGATAACTAAGCTGAAAAGCTCTGTTATCCCGTTTTTATGTATATTCTAATAACCGAAGCAAAAAAAAAAGCCTCGCTAATGCGAGACTCCGAAATATATAAAGAGCATTAGTATATACTCACAGAAAACCGAATGAGTTGAAAGTAACGAAGCTCTGCAATGAATCTAATACTGAACTACGAACAGTAGTTCAAGCCCTCGGTCAATTAGTATCGCTCAACTGAATACATTACTGCACTTACATCTGCGACCTAT
>JAZSGJ010000089.1:0-17600 GCA_045532675.1 Eubacteriales bacterium
ACGCCATGCGAGTATTACTTCGCCACCGCCGCGTGACAAAAATCTCCCCCTGCTGCGCAGCAGGGGGAGTAGAAAGAATATTATTCAATTAACAAATTCTTTTTTGTTTTTTAGTCTGTCTACTTGACAGGGGGCACATTAGCTCAATACCTTTTGATAATGAACATCCGCTTTTTCTTTTTTAGGTTACCTTAACAAGATTGTTACACGTTCTTTTGATTTGAAAAATTATTTCTTTGCCATCAGTTCGCAGAGAGGTTTTAAGTCAGATGACTTGTCAATAATATGTTCATGAAAATATACGGTACCCCACATCAATAAAAACCTAATTGCAGTTTCTTTCCATAAAATAAGTTGTATATGCCATAGCCGTCTCGGGATGGCCGTTGATATAAAGGCGGGGAATGCCGTTTTTGAGTTCAACCTTGCTTTTCGAATTATGTATTCTCTTTATTCGTTGCCGTGACAGCTTTTCGTATGTTCCAATCATTTTCCGAAAGAAGCTTTCTTGCTTTTTTCTCATCGCAGGACAGTATTTCGGTCGTAATTCGAACGACTCGGTTCGTTAGTTTTTCGTTAGATGGAGCAAGATTTATCATCATATTTTCATAAACTTTGCCGGTTTTTGCCATAGCGCAGGTCGTGAGCGTATTGAGTACGATCTTTTGTGCGGTTCCCGCTTTCAGTCTGGTCGAACCCGTAAGTACTTCGGGACCCGTATCAGTGAATATCTGAATGTCAGCCGCATTGAGTACTTTCGTGTCAGGGTTACAGCTAATGCCAACGGTTACACAACCAAGTGCCTTTGCGCTCTCAATAGCTCCAACCACAAAAGCTGCGTTGCCTGCAGCAGATATGCCGACAACAATGTCTTTTGATGTAACGCCATGCTCCAATATAGCTTCACAGCCCTTTTCGTAGTTATCTTCTTCGTTTTCACCTGCTCGGAACATTCTTTCTTTTCCGCCCGCAATAATTCCTTGCACTTGTTCATAGGGTACACCAAAGGTTGGAGGACATTCCGCAGCATCAAGAACGCCTAAACGTCCGGAGGTTCCGGCTCCGATATAAAATAAAGTTCCTCCCGATTCGAAAGCATTGGCTATGGCATCTATTGCCTTAGCAATAGACTCATAAGCATTTTCGACCGCCTTTACCGCATCGTAATTTGCCGATATGACAAGTTTTGCCATTTCCTCGCTATTCATTTGATCCATATGCATACTTGCGGGATTTCTCATTTCTGTTTTTGCTATACTCATTTTTTATAATCTCCGTAACTATCCTTAAAATTTTGATAAAATTTTGCATCCATTTCATTGCCGATAAGCTTATATGCTTCTCTGCAAGCTCCGTAAATCGGAGGAAGATTGCAAACGGTTATTTCAACAGATGTATATTTTTGAACATGGAAAAGCATAATGTCGGTATAATGCTCAAATATACCTCCGCTGGCAATTGCTTTTGGACGGACGTTGAATTTGCTCACACCGAGTTCAAGAAGCTCTCCAAGCCGTTTTGCAGAATGGTCGATGATCTCAATAGCAGAAGGATCATTTTGTAAATAAGCTTCAAAAACAACGCTTGCCAAGGATGCGATGTAAGGCTTCCCGCTGTCATAAAGCGTATTTATGGCACTCCACATATCGGAAACGTTTAATTTCTTTAAAAGCAAGCGACTGAGCACAGAAGGCTCTTTGCCGATATCCTCTTCCGCAAGAGTCAATGTTACGGCATCACGCCCAATATCGTATGCGCTGCCGGCAGTATCGAATAAATAACCCCAGCCTCCGATTCGTACGTAGTCTTCTTTTTGCCTAACAAAGGCTACCGAGCCTGTACCGCTGATCAATGCCATATCAGCGTCTTCATACATCGCAAAAAGATTCGCAAAATCGCTTTGTATTTTTACTTTAAGTGATGGATATTTCTTTTTTAGCTTGTTTTCCGTTTGTACACGGTAATTGCCGGAGGACATACCCGCAATACCGCCAAAAACGCTACAGATAGACGGAAATTGCATCAATGCGTTATGAATACCTTCAGAAATAATTTCAAATGATTTATCAAATCCTATATCATTTGGATTGCTTCCCGTATGCTCAAATGTTTTTAAAACATAACCGTTTACTGTTATTACCGCAAATTCTGTTTTAGTACCCCCACCGTCTATTCCAAGTAATAATTTTTCAGAACACGGTCTAATAAGGTCATCTACAAGGATATTAAAATAAAGTGCTATGCGACAGAGATTTTCTAAATCCGGTGGAGCAATTCCCCGTTCCCAATTTGATACCGCTTGAAAGCTTACGTTGAGCATATTGGCAAATTCATTCTGAGTGAGTCTGTGTTGTTTACGTAGCTCCTTAATGCGTGTTCCCAGCATTTTTATATCAAGCATCGTTCTACCTCTCTAAATCAATATCTGAGTTTATATTACAATTATATCAATTATTTGCAGAAAAATCAAACGATTTATCATTGATTTTTCAAAAGGGCTCGATTGTAGATTGAATTTTGTGGATAAAAAGGCAATATCACCCCGATTTTCTACGGGATGATATTGCCTTTCAATTATTCTTTATGATGCCCTTGCCATCGGGAGATTTGCAGAGGTGAGCATATTCTCCACAAAGATGCCGTATAACTCGGTTGGAACTGCCACCATTACGTGAGTTACGGCGCCAGCAAGCTTGCCGTCCTGGATTATGGGGCTGCCAGACAGTGGTGCGGTTAATGAAGGACAACAAATTCTAATAGAAATTTCATGAAATTTTCAGCTTTAGGTTGACAATATCCTAAAATTTGTGTACAATAATATTGTAATCTTGAAATGAAGGTGTTTAAAATGAACCTGAATACGAATCAGATCGTTTCGATTTCCGAGGCAAATCAGAACTTTTCGCGCGTGGCGAGAATGGCCGACAAGCACGGCGAACTTTATATTTTTAAGAACAACAAACCCAAATATAAATTGGTGGATATAGAGCAGGATACCTGCATTGAAATGACAGACGATGAGAAGATCGACTTTGTGGCGGCGAGAATTTTGAGGCTTTACCGACCCGCGTTTGAGGAGCTTGCGAAATAAGTTGAAAGTAAAAAATGGAAAATTGAAAATGAAGGGACATTTTATATGATTAAGTTTTCGCAAGAAAAGGTGCTTTTATTGCACAAGCTCATTACCGAAGAAACGGGCGGCGATCCGAACGTGCGCGATATTGCGCTTTTAAATAATGCGCTCGAATCGGCTTTTGCTACGTTTGATGGAAAAGAATTATATCCATCAAAGCAAGAAAAGGGCGCGTGCCTCGGCTTTGCGCTTATTTCAAACCATGCCTTTGTTGACGGAAACAAGAGAATCGGAATGTACGTTCTTCTCACATTTCTTGAAGTAAACGGCATTAAGCTTCGCCCAACCAATGCCGAGGTTGCGCGAGTCGGTCTTGCCGTCGCGGTGGGGGATATGAAATATCAGGAGCTACTGGATTGGATTTTGGAGAATGAGGTTTAACACTTCAGAATTGAATGATTTTCGGACAAATTTTTGTTTTTTGGACAGCCGGAGACACCGGGAAATATAACGAAAAAACAATAGACAATGCCAAACCGACTTGATTCGGAGAGACATTGCCTTTTTGTTATGAAAATAATGCATTATTTGGTTTTGATTATTTCTCGCAACAGACATAAAATTGATTCGCGAGCATCAGAGCTTATTGAATTAAACATCTCAACAAGTTCTTTGTCAGCGGGGATGTTTTCATTGAGTGTTGCTTCTTCAGAAAAAATTCTGATAATGATATGTTAAACGCTTTGCATATTGATGACAAAGTAGTGATAGATGGTAATGTTTCGCGGTTAAACATGTTTGTGAGGGTGGATTGAGGAACCTCTGACTCTACAGATAAACGGTATATAGACCAATTTCTGTCGAGTCGCATTTTATTGATCTTTCTTAAAATATCAATAACTTCTCCCAAATAATTCCCATTTGCATATATAATATCAAAGAAAAACAAAAAAATATTTATCCATATGGGTTGGCAACACCACCCGAATGTGTTATAATGACTACGATAACATGCTAATTTTAAAAAACAACGCACATATGGGCATGTAATAAAACAAATTGGAGGCACACAATGGAAGACATTGCGATTCAAGAAACAAAATTTTGCAAGGAATGCGGTCAAAAGATTGCTAAGAAGGCTGTAATATGCCCACATTGTGGCTGTTAGGTAGAAGAAATGAAAAAAAACGAAGCAACTCCGCAGATAGTCATTAACAACAGTAACCAAAACAGCAACTAGAACGAAAATCAGAATGCAAACGTAGGTTTTGTGCCCGGTACACGCTTAAGAAATAAGTGGGTATCACTTTTGCTTTGCGTATTTTTAGAATATTTTGGCGCGCATAAATTCTATGAGGGAAAGACGCTATCGGGATTGCTTTATATGTGTACTTTCGGTTTGTTTTTATAGGAATTGTATTAGACTTCGTGGCACTTCTCGGTGAGCCTAATCCATATATTGTAATGTGATTTGAGGAAATAAATGAAGATTGAGTTTAACGGAAATGGATACAATGCAAGTATGAATTCCAATGACTCTAAAACTTATTCGGTGAGTTTAGAAAAGGAAAAAAGAATTTTGAGAGAAAACGGAAGATTAATTACGGCAATTTTCTCTTTCATAATAGCTATTTCAAATCTTTCGTTCGGGCCATCTATGAATTTTAGCACTGAGATTTTAAGTAAAATCACCGAACGCGGTCTTGAGCATTGGATATTCTTGTTATTTATTGTGACAGCTATTGCGGTTTTGCTGTCAGTTCTTTGCGGAATTTTTTCAATAGTTTTATTTGTAACATCAGATAAAAGCACTTCGCATTGCGTTGGACTGGCAATTTCAATAGTCTCCTTCGTGTTGTGCGCTCTATGTCTTGGATTGAACATTGCAGGCATAGTGACATGGTAATTTGAAAATAAAGGTTTAGAGGACATTCAAAGCAGAATTAAATAAATACAAAAAGTGTTATCTTTCATGCGATGTCAAAATTGATATATTGCAAAAAGATAACACTTTTTAATAAAAATTAATTTTCCATTTTCAATTGTCAATTTGCTTTACGCTGCCTTCGGCATTGCCTGACTTTCTGCCGCATTAAGCATATTTTCTATGAATATGCCGTAACCTTCCGTCGGATTCGCTACCATTACGTGCGTGACCGCACCGACGAGCTTGCCGTTTTGGATTATGGGGCTGCCTGACATTCCGCGGACGATTCCGCCCGTAAGCGCTATAAGAGTTGGGTCTTTTACTTTGATTTTAAATGATTTTGAGCCTGTTGACGCGGCATCTATTTCGGTTATTTCAATTTTGTATTTTGCTTTTTTTCCGCTTTTAATTGTGGAGATTATTTCGGCTTCGCCCAAGTGAACCTCCGCTCTGTAACCTACGGGGATGGGAGCTTGCATATCGATATCGACTCCGTCCATTATGCCGAAAACCCCGCATTCATTGTTCGTGATTATGCTTCCAATGCTTCGTTTATTTAACACGCCTGACAGTTCTCCCGGTTTTCCAACCTCGCCGCGTGTGACTCCGCCGAGGATAACTCCGGTTGCTGTGCCCGATATGATTTCAATAGGAGAGCCACTTTCCGAGTCGCAGACCCCATGGCCGAGACCTCCGAACAGATGCGTTTTCGGTTCAATAAAGGTGACTGTTCCTATGCCGCAGGCGTTTTTGCGCAGGGTGATGCCTAATCTATAGGCTCCGTCATCGTATTTAGGGATTACTGTCAGAGTCATTTTTTCGCCTCCGCGTATTATATTAATTTGAATTGCGCCCCCGTGACAGTTTTTCAGCGCTTCTGTAACGTCATTTGAATTGCTTATTTTCTTTCCGTTTATGGAAATTATTTTGTCGCCGCGCTTTAGAGCGGAGCTGCCGTCCGTCTCGCTGACTGTTACGTTTTCTTCCTTTATTCTTATACCGAAAACGTCACCGCCGGGTATCAGATAAAGCGTTTCCCGCTTTTCTTTCTGTTTGCCGAAAAACAGCTCGTATATCCTTGAGGATATTTCAACGTCATCGCGAGCTTTTGCTGATGCTTCTGTGCGCTCATAATCACTGTCGTAGGCTACAGCAAAAGCGGCTGATGCATCTTCTGTAAACGAAGCGTTTGCAGAAACGTTAAATAAAAGTGAGAAAATATATATAAAGATAAAGAATAGGGAAAATTTTTTCGTTCCTCTTTGTTTCATCATCATAACCTTTCAAAAAAATTCGCTGTTTATACTTTGACACGTTTTCGGTTAATATATGAGTAACAAAATTTAGATATCTTCCTTTTTTTGCTAAACAAAAAGAGTGTTCTCATCGGATGAGGAAGAACACTCTTGTAAGTGCTGTGCGAAGTGTTTCGAGGGAGTTTGCATAGATTGTAATTACTTTTGTGATTTTAAGTTTTACAGAAAGATTTGCTCGGTAAAATTCGTCACCGTCATCAAAGATAATTTCAAAACCCGCGAGGCGTGCAGCGTTTTTTAGTTCTAAAATTTCTTTTTCACCGATAATTCTACGCTTTTTCCATACTGCGTTAATTTCATAAATAAAGTTTTCGGATTTGACGTTTATCTTGACGGTACTTTCACCGAATGCTGCTTTGAAGAGCAGCTTGAAGAAGAACGCAAGTCCGTCCGGGGATATTTCTATGTAGCCCGGAGTATATCTTTCTCCTTCCATAATAACAGCACCGCGGAAATATTCGTCAAAAAATTCTTCGACTGCCCTGTAAATACTTGAGGTCGGTATAATAGTTCGTATAAATTCGTCAGGCATTCCCTCTGAGATTAGGTGTATATTCGATTCGTTCATTCCATTGAAATCGACCCACGGTCAAGCTCCTTAAGTATATCTGTGGGTTGAAGTCCATCTTTGATCGAGGTGGCAGCCGTGTCAATTATTTTTCCTATTTCATTTTGTACGTATGCAGTTGCTATATTGTTGTAGCACTCATTGAAATGTTCGCTTGTTTTTACGGTTTTGTAAAGTATTACGTACGCATCCTCGTAACCCGTGTTAATACTTATAACCTCGCTGACTCCAAAGGTGTCAAGCAGGAAGGCACATTCTATAAGCTTTGAATAATATTGATTGTCAAGATTGTGTTTTGCGATTATTTCACCGTTTTTAATGTCGGTCGCGCCCGTTGTGGTCTGACCTATTATGTAGTTTACAACCTCTGCTTCGCCTTTTTGCGATTTTTCAAATATCGTGTCACGAATGCTCTCGGCACGCTCCTCAGTGTAGTACAGTTTCGGCAGAAAGGCTCTTATTACTCTGACGCAATTGCCGCTGTTGTAAAACTCAAGCACGTCCTCCGCGGTATATTTTAAAGCTCCGCTAACGGCATTTTCAAGGTGCTCTTCGGAATCAAGAGTTCCCGCATAGTATTTATATATTTCCTCGTTTGCAAGCGAATATCTTATCAGGAGGTCCTGAACCGAGTAGTTTAGACCCATTTTTTTGAGTGATTCAAGATATTTGTTGTAATCTCCCTCAAATCCCATAATTTCGGTATTGCCGAAATATCCGCCCTCTACGCTTGTGGCGATATACTCTTTAACCTTTTTGTCAAAATCGGAGGAATATACATCCACGCCGATTTTCGAGGCTACGTGGAGCACGGCGTAAATATCAGCGGCTTTTTCTTTTATTATTTCATCTGCCGCTTCTATATATTCGGATTTATTTGCACTCGACCAGACGGACATGTCTCCACCGTCCACTTCTTCGTGAACAGACAGGAAAAGCGCGCGGTAAAGCTCGTATTTTATTTCATAGGTTTTATTTTCAATATCAATGCTCATAACGACTCTGGCTTCTTCCTCGGTGCTTTTTTGCGGCGGATATTCATCTTTTTCGCATGAAACAAGAGAAATTGCGGTAAAAAGCGCAATGAGTAAAGCAATTATTTTTCTCATATATTATGCCTTTCTTGAAATTTATCATATATATTATACAATTATTTTATTAATAAATCAAGAATTATAAAAAAATAGATAAAAAGGGTTTGCAATATACAAAAAAATATGCTAAAATAAAATAAAAAACTGAAATTCGGATTGGAGAATTATATGGAAAAAATATATACTGTCCCGTTTTCTAAAATAATTGATGAGTTTCATCTTGAAACAATATATCTTCCGGACCTTCCGGAAAACCTTATGATAAGCTGCTCTAGGGTCAACCGTCCCGGACTGCAGATGGTTGGCTTTTATGATCATTACGAGCAGGAGAGAATGCAGATAATCGGTAAGGTCGAACATCTTTTTATGGCTCAGCTTGACGTTGAAGAGCGTTTGAGACGTCTTGAGGATTTTTTTCGCTCCGAGCCGGTGGGAGTTATCGTAACCTCATCTATTGAGATTTCACCAGAGATGGTGCAGATGGCCGAGGAATATAAGGTTCCGCTTTTGAGAACGGCAGAGCGCACCTCGCCCTTTATGGCTGCACTGATTGCATATCTGAATGTTCAGCTCGGACCGAGGCTTACAAGACACGGCGTTCTTGTCGAAGTATATGGCGAAGGTATATTATTGCTTGGAGATTCGGGTGTAGGTAAGAGTGAGACTGCGATTGAGCTTGTAAAGCGAGGACACAGACTCATTGCCGATGACGCTGTTGAAATCAAAAGGGTGTCCGCTACGACACTTGTCGGACGCGCCCCCAATATTATCAGACATTACGTCGAGCTTCGCGGAGTCGGTATAGTTGACGTAAGACGTCTTTTCGGTATGGGTGCTGTTAAGGAAACCGAGAAAATAGACCTCGTTATAAATCTTGAAAATTGGCAGCAAGGAAAGATGTACGACCGTCTCGGACTTGAAGAGAAGACAGAGGATATACTTGGAATTAAGGTTCCGAGCATCGTTCTGCCGGTCAGCCCAGGTCGAAACTTGTCTATCGTTATAGAGGTTGCGGCAATGAATAACCGTCAGAAACGAATGGGATACAATACTGCTGAAGAATTTAATAAAAAGCTTATGGAATCCATGGGGATCTATTAAATATAATAAAACAAAGAAATTGTTCCGTCAAGGAACGATAAATTATAATGCCGGCATGCTTGCTTTTTGATGAGCTGCCGGCGATTTTTTGTAATATGTCGCCCACAGACTGCATAGGATTAACAAAAAACATCGGAGGGATGGTATGAACAGAATATATCAAAAGGAATGCGAAAGCTCGTGTGAGTACACACTTCCTGACTACATGGGAGACGTAAAAAAAATACTTTCTGTATCTGCGACGGCTATTCCGTCGGGAAAGTTTGTTAACGACGGAGCTGTTGAATTTTCGGGAATTGTTTCGTACGATGTTCTTTACGCGGACTCGGACGGAAAGCTTACAAAAATACAAGCAAGCTCAGATTATGATTTATCTCAAGCTTCTGATATGGAAAAATATAATGATTCGCTTGCTGACTGTCGGGTTGCCGCATCGTCGTTAAGACTTAGCGGTCCGAGAAAAATGACACTCAGGTCATCGCTTGTTTGTACTGTTAGAATTAATGAAAGCGAGGATGTCTCATGCGCAGGGGATGCGCTTGATATGGGAGATATGCTCGAGACGGCTACTAAGAGCATCAGAATCGAAAAGGCTCTTTTTGGCTCAAGTCCGGAGAGAGAGTACGCTGAGGAGACTTCAAAATTGACTTCGGTATCTGCTGATGACATTGAAATAATAGGAACATCGGGCGCTGTCAGAATAATTGAAAGCGTACCCACCGAGGATGGAGTTACAGTCATAGGTGAGCTTATAATAACCTCGATTATAAGAACTGAGGAGCAGCCTCCGTTTGCAATAAAAAAGACCGTGCCGTTTGAAGAGAACATCTCTCTTGAGGGAGTCACAGCCGATATGAAAGTTATGGCGGACGGATATCTGACTTCTGTTACGACGGGTGTTGCGGAGGATAACGACGGTGCTTGTGTTACTGTCAACGCAATATGCGAGTTTGCTTGCGTTGCGGGCGTAAATGAGGACTTGTCCGTAAATACCGATGCGTATCTTAAAAACAGGGATACAGTCTGCGAGTATGAGGACTTCTCATACACCGAGCTTGTTTGCATGGCAAACTCTGACGGAACGGTGTCATATGACGTTTTGCGCTCGGAAATCGGATGCGGGAGCGTTCGTGAAATTTTAACACTCTCAGCGGATGCAAAAAGTGTGGAAAAACAGCTTTGTGCGGATAAACTTATTCTCAAGGGCGATATGAGCGTATATGGGGTGGCGTGTGAAATTAATGAAGATAATTCAACGAACTATATTCCCATTAAATTCAACTTCCCGTTTGAAACAAATGTAAATATCGGTTGTCAAATACAAGAAGATTCGTCGGTTGAATGCTACGTTAGCTGCGTTGATACCGATTCCGCACTTGATTCCGAGGTTTTTTCTGTCAAGTGCGTATTGAAAATAGGGTACCGTGTGTCAAAAAAGTCAAATATTCGACGCTTGAAATCCTGTGTGAGCTCGGGAGATGCGGAATATTCCGAGACAAAGTCATGTATAACCGTGTACTATCCCGAGGAGTGTGAAACTCTTTTTGGAATTGCGAAAAAATTCCACACCTCAAGCTCTAAAATTGCGTCGGATAATAATCTTTCCGAATCTGTGGCATTGACATCCGACACGACCGATTCGCTTTTGGGAGTGAAAAAGCTTATAATACGTTAGTTTTGATAAACTGAAAAAGTCCGTCTACAGCTTTTTTGTGAGACGGACTTTTTATAAAAGTTTTTATTTTTGTTCGAGCCAATTCTTGCCGCAGGTAACCTCTACTGTAAGCGGGAGTGAAAGTTTGACTGCGTTTTCCATTTGCTCTTTCACAACTCTCATACATTCGTTCTTGTCGGATTCGCTGACTTCGATAACAAGCTCGTCGTGAACCTGCATAACTAGTCGTGCGTCAAGTTCTTTTTCTTTAAGTGCACGGTATACGTTAATCATCGCTATCTTCATTATATCCGCGGCAGCACCCTGTATAGGTGCATTCATTGCCACGCGCTTTCCAAATGCACGTAAATTCCCGTTTTGTGAATTAAGTTCCGGAATATAACGGCGTCTTCCCATAGGGGTAACTGTGTATCCTCTCTCGGACGCATTTTTAACCACGTTCTCAAGATATGAATCAATCATTGGATAATTGTGGAGGTAATTCTTTATATATTGAGATGCAACCGACGGGGTGGTTCCGATATCCTTTGCGAGCGAGAAGCCGCTAATTCCGTATACAATGCCGAAATTAACTGCTTTTGCGCGTTTTCTCATCTCGTCGTTGACCGATTCCTCAGGAACACCGAAAACGGCTGCAGCAGTTTTTTTGTGTATGTCCTCGTTTGCTTTAAATGCTTCGGTCATGTTATAGTCACCCGAGATATGTGCTAAGAGCCTTAATTCTATTTGGGAGTAATCCGCATCAACTAAGGTATATCCTTCGCTTGCAATAAAATATCTGCGCATCTCTCTGCCCATTTTTGTTCTGATGGGGATGTTTTGAAGGTTCGGATCGGCGCTTGAGAGTCTTCCTGTTGCAGTTAGGGCTTGCTTGAAGTCTGTGTGTATTCTTGAGTCGGCATCTGCAACCGCGGGAAGGGCGGAAGCGTAGGTGCCTTTAAGCTTTGTCACCTGTCTGTATTCAAGTATATCGTCAATTATAGGTGAGTAAGAGCGAAGCTCCTCAAGAGTTTCGGCGTCTGTCGAATAGCCGCTTTTGGTTTTCTTTTTACAGGGTAATCCCAGCTTGATAAAAAGCACCTCTCCGAGTTGCTTTGGAGAGTTTATATTAAATTTTCCGCCTGCCTGTACATATATTCTCTCGGTTAATTCAACAGCTAGTTTATCAAGTGCGTCAGAAAACTCGAGCATGCCGTGTGTGTCAATTTTAAAACCTGTTTTTTCAACCTCAGCAAGAACGTTTATTAATGGAATTTCAAGCTCGTCAAGGATTTTATTAAGTCCATCAGCCTCTATTTTATCACGCATACGCTCTTCGAGCTTCCAAATAAGATGTGGACAGGGGGAGTTTTCTCCTATCGATGTTTCAAGAAACATCGATGCGAGAGCGGGGATTCCCGCACTTCCGCTTCCCGGATTAAGAACGTAGGCGTAAAGCATCAAATCAAGAAGTTTAGTGTCGCGCGTAAGGGTGACACCCGCACGGTCAAGTTCATGCCATAGTGCCTTGCCGTCGTAGCATATAATTTCAGCTCCGTTTAAAATGGGAGCGATTTTTGAAATGTTGTCCTCGTAACGCAAATTTTCGGTACCGTTATATAAAAACAATGTGTTTTTGTCTTTGAATACTGCGATTTTTTTGCAATTAAGACTTAAAATCTTTTCTGCGGTTGCAGTCTCAAAAAATATCTCTTCTTCAGGCAACGTTTCACATGTTTCTTCATCGGTGCTGTTTAAATTAAATTTCACTATAAACGAATTTAGTTCGAGCTCGGTGAATTTCTTGTAAAGAGCTTTTTTGTTAATACCCGTGTAAAGAATTTCTTCCAAATTCTTACCAATTGGCGCGTTTGTGTCTATTTTTGCAAGTTGCTTTGAAAGATATGCGTTTTCTCTGTCGCGGAGGAGCTTTTCACGCACACCCTTGGAGATACGCTTGTCATCTATGTTTTCAAATATTCCGTCAAGAGAGTGGAAGTTTTGTATTAATGATGCCGCGGTTTTTTCACCAACGCCGCTAACTCCGGGAATATTATCGGACGAGTCTCCCATAAGCGCCTTCATGTCAACAAATTCCGAGGGCTCAATTCCGTATTTTTCATTAAATTCTTCACGCCGCATGACAAGCGTGTCGTGATTCGTTGCCAAAAGCACTGTTATTCTATCGTCAATTAGCTGTAATAGGTCTCTGTCACCCGAAAGAATATAGCTTTCAATATCCTCATTTTCCTTTGCGAATGAGGCAACCGTTCCCTGTATATCATCTGCTTCATAACCGGGAAGCTCCATAACGTGAATTCCCATGTGTTCAAGACAGTCCTTTGCGTCGGGAAACTGTGATAGAAGCTCTGGTGGGGTAGGGTGGCGTCCCTCTTTATAATGCTCATACATTTTGTGCCTGAACGTAGGCTCTTTTAGGTCGAACGCTGCGGCTGCGTAATCGGGCTTTACCAAGTCCATCTGCTTAGATATTATATTTATCATTCCGTATATTGCATTCGTGTTTTTTCCGCTTTTTGTCGTAAGCGGTCTTACGCCGTAGAAGGCTCTGTTTATTATACTGTTTCCGTCAATTACAAGTATTCTTTTCATAAATTATTCTCCGACGGTTCGCTTTCTCCATGTGTGGTATTGTCTTCTGTGACATCTTCTGTATCTTCTTGAATGTTTTCGGGTTCTACGTCATCGATTGTGATTTGATTTTCGTCATTATCGATTGTAATTTGATTTTCGTCGTCATCGATATTAGCCGGATTTGCTTCGGGGGCTTCGCTCTTGATTTCAATAACGTCTTGATTTTGTGCGGGTGGATTCAGAATTTCATCTCTTGATTCGGCAAATTTTATAAGAGCGCTTACCGTGGGGCACTCCTTGTCCTCTGTAAGCTTTGCTGTGAGAATGAGCCTTGCTGTTATAAATATGAAGAGCGTGAATATGAGAGCGTTTTCATAAATTCTGTTTGATATGACTTCGTCCTTTACAAAATAAACAATTAAAGAAGGGATTGATGAGTATGCCGAGACAAGCGCAGCGATAAATCCGAATGCAATATAACAGCGCCACTTTTCGCGACCTATTGAAAGTCTTGTTTCGTAGAGGAAGAAAATTGTTGAGAAAAGAAAAGCCATTTCGTCTACTATTTTGTTTGGAGCATTAAGCGGAAGCGCGGTGCTGTAATAAAGATACGATGCGTATAACGCAAGGAAAACCACGGTGCAAAGACCGAAGCTTGCTCTTTTTGTACTTGAATGGTTTTCTACGAGCGCTGTAAGTATAAAATGAACTATACTCAAGACGGCAAATATTGCTGTTACGGTGAGAAGCCCCATGAGAATTTTTTGCGTAGGAATTAATGATATTGCAGATGGGGTGGCTAGCTCTTGGAGATAATCTATATATTCTCTTAATTCACTGCTTCTGCTAAAGAGTGACTTTGCCATAAATATAAGCGCGACAGAAACAATTCCTGTCGGCACGTAAGTTTCCGGAGAGGTAAAGTTAGGTATAAGCTTCACTTTCTTATCTGCGGTGAAAATGTAACTGAAGAAGAAGAGCGAAGCTGCTATAACAAGGTAATCAGATATGCTTATCAGTATTTTATCGTTAAAATAATGAGTTTCAAAATTGAAGCTTATAAGAAGTGCGACAGAACGCATGGTCACCGTTACCAAAAGAATTCCGATGAAAATCGGAAGGTAAAGTCCAAACGGTTTAAATTTGTTTTTCATTTTTGAAATAATCCTTCATTTATATAATATAGATGTAGAGACATATCGTTTATGTAACTATTGTACAATATAATTGTTAACAAAATATATACAAAATGAAATTTGATAAAAAATTACAGGATACAAAAAATAAATCGGAAATAAATATTTGCGCATTATTAACAAAAATATTCACAAAAAATCGTTAAAAATTTTATGCTATGAGATGATATTTTTTTAAAAAAGTATTGATTTTTTACGCAATATAATGTATAATATAAAAGCTTGATATGCGATGAAGCGGGAGGTGGCTGCTCTTTGAAGCAGGGAATTTCCGCAGAGTATGTCCGATATTTAACCGGGCGAACCAAGAGTTATGCCTTTTTGGCAAAATTGCGTTCTTTTTCGGTTCCGTTAGCCGCTGCGGATGGCTATCAGAACTGATTTTGTTGGGGCGAGTTTGATACGCCCGGCGCAATGTGAAACTTTCGCCCTTCTTAAAACGGTTCGAGCAATTCGTAAATACGTAAAAGGAGGACACCTAAATGGCACAGGGAAAGATCAGAGTGAGACTCAAGAGCTATGACTCAACGATAATTGACGCCGCAGCGCAGAAAATTGTAGACGTAGCAAAGAGAAACGGAAGCAGAGTCAGCGGTCCTATTCCGCTTCCTACCGACAAGGAGATCGTTACGATACTCAGAGCGGTTCACAAGTATAAGGACAGCCGTGAGCAGTTCGAAATGCGCACGCACAAGAGACTGATTGATATTCTCGACCCTCAGCAGAAGACTATAGAGGCTCTTATGAGCATCGAGCTTCCTGCGGGAGTTGAAATAGAAATCAAGGCTTAATAGGGCAGAGCCCAAAAATGGGAGCTTCAAATCCCACAAACCACGGCCTCGTGGTCACGTTGGCGGGACGCTAATGCGAAATTCAAACCTGTCAACCAATAACCTATTAGGAGGAATAATGAAAAAAGGCATTATCGGTAAGAAGCTGGGAATGACTCAGATCTTCGACGAAAAAGGCAATGTGATACCCGTAACCCTGATTGAAGCAGGTCCCTGCGTGGTAGCACAGAAGAAGACCGTTGAAAACGACGGTTACGCAGCTGTACAGCTTGCATACGAAGATGCTAAAGAAAAGCATCTCACGAAGGCTGAGCTCGGTCACTTCAAGAAGGCCGGCATAAGCCCCAAGAAACACCTTAAGGAATTCAGGCTTGATGACACGAGACCATACGAAGCGGGTACCGTGATAACCGTCGATACCTTCGCCAAAGGCGAGAAGGTCGACATCACAGGTATCACAAAAGGACGCGGCTATACTGGCGCAATCAAGAGATGGAATCTTCACAAGCTCAGAATGACTCACGGTGTAGGTCCTGTACACCGTCAGTCCGGTTCTATGGGTGTTATTGACCCCGCCAGAATCTTTAAAAACAAGAAGATGGCCGGTCAGTACGGTAACGAACAGGTTACTGTGCAGAATTTGTGTGTTGTTAAAATCGATGCGGAAAAGAATCTTATCGCAGTTAAAGGCGCTGTTCCTGGTGCTAAGGGCGGTATTGTATTCGTTCGCGACTCGGTTAAAGCATAACGGAAGGAGGAATACACAATGCCTAATATTAAAGTTGTAGATATGGCGGGCAAGGAAGTTGGCGAAATCACCCTTTCAGATAAGGTTTTCGGCAAAGAAGTTAATGAAGCACTCCTCCACACCGCAGTAAGAGCATATCTTATGAATCAGAGACAGGGAACACAGTCCACACTTACGCGCTCGGAAGTATCCGGTGGCGGAAGAAAGCCCTGGAAACAGAAGGGCACCGGTCATGCAAGACAGGGAAGTACCCGTTCTCCTCAGTGGACACACGGCGGTATCGCTCTCGGCCCGAAGCCTCGCAGCTACCGTATAAATCTCAACAAGAGCCTTAAGAGAAACGCACTCTTCAGCGCACTTTCTTCTAAGGTTGAAAACGGAGAGATGATAGTTATCGACAAGATCACCGCAACAGAGTACAAGACCAAGAATATGGTTGCTATGCTTGATGCGGTTGGCGCTGCAAAGAAATCGCTTATCGTTCTTCCTGAGGTTGACGGTTTCGTGATTAAGAGTTGCGCTAACATTGAGGGTGTTAAGACCACTCAGTGGAATACAATCAACGTTTACGACATTCTTAACTGCGATACTTTCATCGTAGCTCAGGATGCTGTAGCGAAAATCGAGGAGGTATATGCAAGATGAAATCTTATGCAGATATCATTGTAAGACCTCTTATCACCGAAAAGAGCATGGACACTGTTTCCGAAAAGCGTTACAGCTTCGAGGTTGCGAAGGACGCCACTAAGGCTGAGATTGCAAAGGCTGTTGAAGCTATGTTCAAAAAGACCAAGGTTGTAAAGGTCAATACTATTAATATGAAGAAGAAGCCCAAGAGATACGGTGTTCACTTCGGTTACACCGGCGAATGGAAAAAGGCTATCGTAACTCTTTCCGAGGATTCGGCGCCTATCGCTTTCTTCGATAGCATGAACTGAGACAGGGGGTAAGATATAATGGCAGTAAAACAGTATAAGCCGACCACACCGTCGCGCAGAAATATGTCGAGCCCTTCTTTTGCGGAGGTAACAAAGTTCGCTCCCGAGAAGAGTCTCGTTACAATTAAAAAGAAGAATGCCGGAAGAAACAGCTACGGCAAAATCACCGTTCGTCATCACGGCGGTGGAAACAAGCAGAAGTACAGAATTATAGACTTCAAGAGAAACGTTGACGAGTCAGCAAAGGTAATCGGCGTTGAGTACGACCCCAACAGAACCGCTTACATCGCGCTTCTTAAAAACGATGCGGGCAAGAAGAGCTACATCATCGCTCCCGTAGGACTTACCGACGGTGACGTTGTGTCAGCAGGCGCAAACGCCGACATTAAGCCCGGTAACGTGCTTCCCATCTCTTCTATTCCCGTAGGTACTATCATTCACAACGTAGAGCTTTATCCCGGTAAGGGTGCGCAGCTCGTTCGTTCCGCAGGAGCATTCGCTCAGCATATGGCTAAGGAGAACGGCATGGCGCAGGTAAGACTTCCCTCCGGCGAAGTCCGTATCGTTCGTCTTGATTGCAAGGCTACAATCGGTCAGGT